>NZ_DBMDDV010000050.1:0-3255 GCF_057431175.1 Gemmiger sp.
AAGTAAGCGACTGACTATCGAGGTACAGACCTCCTCCAAGTATGCCATTGTGACACAAACTGCAAACAAAAGATTTCATAGAAACATCCCTCCATTAAATTGCGATTTGCCTTATTATACCACACCCCGCCGCTGCGTGTCTATTTGCCGCCGTGCCCGCATACCCTGTACCAAACCACAACAGGGGAGGGGCTTGCCATGCGGCGCGATGCAAAACGAGAGGAACAGACCGGGCGGCTGCTGGCCGCGGTGGTGTTGGCGGCCATGCTGACGGTGCTATGCGGCATCATTCACCAGCTGTACCATCGGGAATACGCCGAGACGGACACCCCCAACGACTGCTTTACGGTGTCCGCTGCGACTGGGGAAAATGCGCTGCCTAAAATCGTCTGCCTGACATTCGACGATGGGCCGAGCAAAAACACGACGCCAATTCTGGAAATTTTGGATAGGGAGCAGGTCCCAGCCACCTTTTTTGTCTGCGCCCAGGACGCCAACGAAAACTATATGCCGCTGGTGGCCGACATTGCGGCGGCGGGACACCAGATTGCTCTGCACAGCGCCACGCATCAATACTCCAAAATCTACGCGAGCACCGACGCATTTTGGCAGGATATGAAAGCCCTGCGCCAGGCGCTGGAACCCTATGTGGATGTGGAAAGCATTGACTGGCTGCGCTTTCCCGGCGGCAGCACCAACACGGTCAGCCACCGCTACGGCGGCCGCGACATCATGAAAACCCTGAAAGCCCAGGCCGAGGACAAGGGCTACCACTGGATCGACTGGAACGTCTGCGCTGAGGACGCCACTGCCAGCCACCCCAACGCCGCGCAGATTTTGCGCAACATCCGCCGCGACGCCGACGGCCATGACACCTGCGTTGTCCTGCTGCACGATACCAAAGCCACCGGCCAGACAGTTAAGGCGTTGCCGGATATTATCGCCTATTTCAAGGAGCAGGGTTACACCTTTTGTACAGTTGCACAGATGGAAGCCTTGAAGTGAAATCGCCCAAAATGTGCGGCACAGCGGATTGTATGTTGCTGGGAAAAGTGGTAATCCGGTCTTATCACCATAAAATGGTGTAGTACCCAGTACCTTGCCAAAAACAACTGATAAAATCCAACGCACCCACGCCAGATTGTGCAAAATATCCAGCAATTTATTGCAATGTGAAACAAAATAGGGTATAATGTACAAGAATCGGCGAGGAGGTGGGGCTGTGCGCAAGACGGAAAGCCAGAAAATTGCGTTGTGCGGGATGCTGGGGGCGCTGTCGGTGGTGCTTCTGCTCATCGGCAGTGCGCTGCAGATTGGCACCTACGCTGCGCCGATGCTGGCGGCGTTCCTTATCATCCCAGTGCTGGAGGAGTACGGACCGCGCTATGCGTTGACCCTCTACGCGACCGTATCGATTTTGGCCGTGCTGTTTGTGCCGGAAACCGAGCTGGCGTTTTTCTATGTGCTGGTCATGGGGTATTACCCGGTGCTGCGCGTGAAGCTCAACACACTAAAAAACACGGTACTGCGTTGGGTCATAAAATTTGCGGTGTTCAATGCGGCCACGGTGCTGGTGTATTTGCTGTTGTTCGCGCTGCTGGGGCCTGCTGTATTGGACGAGCTGCTGGCCGACGGAACGGCCATGCTGGTGGCGCTGTTGGCCGCGGGAAATCTGTCATTCTGGCTGTGCGACCGGGCGCTGGCGGCGCTGACGCGATATTATCATCTGGTGGTCAAGCCAAAACTGAAGAAGAAGTTCTGATGCAAGGAGGAACATAAAATGTGGTATGATGAAGCGGTAGTTTACCAGATTTATCCGCTGGGGCTGTGCGGCGCACCACTGCAAAACGACGGCGACCAGTCCCAGGCGGACAACCACCGCATTCTGCGCGTGCTGGACTGGGTGGAGCACATCAAGCGCCTGGGCGCGACCTGCGTGCTGTTCAACCCGCTGTTTGAGAGCGATGCCCACGGCTACGACACCCGCGACTACAACAAGGTCGACTGCCGCCTGGGCACGAACGACGACCTCAAGCAGGTCTGCGCGGCGCTGCATGCGGCGGGCATCAAAATTTTGTTCGACGGCGTGTTCAACCATGTGGGGCGCGGCTTCTGGGCGTTCCGCGACGTGCAGGAAAAGCGTTGGGACAGCCCTTACAAAGACTGGTTTCACATCAGTTTTGACGGCAACACCAATTACAACGACGGTTTCTGGTACGAGGCCTGGGAGGGCTGCAACGAACTGGTCAAGCTGAACTTGCAGAACCCAGCGGTGAAAAACTACCTGTTTGACATCGTGCGCGGCTGGGTGCGGGACTACGGCATCGACGGCCTGCGCCTGGACGTCGCGTACTGCCTGGATCTGGGCTTTTTGGCGGAGCTGCGCGGGCTGGCAAACGACATCAAGCCGGAGTTCGCGCTGGTGGGCGAGACGCTGCACGGCGACTACAACCGCTGGATGAACGACCACGCCTGCCACAGCGTGACGAACTACGAGTGCTACAAGGGGCTGTATTCCAGCTTCAACACCGGCAATATGCACGAGATCAGTTATAGCCTGAACCGCCAGTTTGGCGCGGAGCAGTGGTGCCTGTATACCGGCAAGCATCTGTTGAGCTTTGTGGATAACCACGATGTAACGCGTATTGCGACGATTCTGACCAATAAAAACTGCCTGAAACCCATCTACGGTTTGCTGTTCGGTATGCCCGGTGTGCCGTCGGTCTACTACGGCAGTGAGTGGGGCATGGAGGGCGACAAGCGCAACGGCGACCCGACGCTGCGCCCGGCGGTGGAGAAGCCCACCGAGAACGACCTGACGGCTTGGGTGGCCGCGCTGGCCCATGCCCGCACAGGCAGCAAAGCGCTGTGCCGGGGCAGCTACCGCAATGTACTGGTGCAGCCGAAGCAGCTGATTTTTGAACGCTATGCCGACGGTGAGCGGGTGCTGGTAGCCATCAATGCGGACGGCAATCCGTTTGACGCCCACTTTGACGCAGGCTGCGGCCGCGCGGTGGATCTCATCACCGGGGTCGATCACGATTTTGGCGGCGGCAGCACATTGGAGCCATACAGTTGCCATTTCTGGAAATGTGAACGATAATACGATATAAAAATGCACCTGTCCGTGTGGGCAAGTGCATTTTTGTACTAGGGCAATACCGCATAATTCTAAGTGCCGATACGGCGAGCGAGGTGCGGCAGCTGCTAAGCCAAAAGCGCAGATAATACTGGATGCTGCAAAGGTGAGCGCCG
>NZ_DBMDDV010000004.1:0-123160 GCF_057431175.1 Gemmiger sp.
AAAGCATAGTCGGCAACTTCCATCATTTCGTCCAGCGGAAGATTGTACATTTGTTCATTTTCCCAATTGTCGGGTCAATTCCCGGTCTTTCATGTTGGTACCTCCTTTTTGTGGGTTCTGACTATATAGACCCGGGCGGGAGGAGAAATCTTACAGGGTTTCCAAAAAAACCTTCCCCCTTTGGGGGAAGCCTTTCCCGCGTACAAAAAAACAGACGCCGTTTTCACAGCGTCTGTTTTTTGTTTTACTGCCCTGCCGGCAGGGTGAACACGAACCGGCACCATTTGCCTTCCTCACTCTCGGCGTGGATCTGGCCGCCGGACAGGTTTATCAAAATCTTGCAGATGTGCAGTCCCAGGCCGCTGCCGCGGGTGTTCATGCCGCGGGAGCGATCCTCCTTGTAGAACCGCTCAAACACAAAGGGCAGGGCCTCCGGCGCAATGCCCGCGCCGGTATTCTCAATACGCACCTCCACCATGTTGCCGTGGCGCTCGGCGGCAAAGCTGATGGTGCCGCCCGCCGGGGTGAACTTGATGGCATTGTCTACGATGTTATACACGACCTGATGCACAAAATCCGGGTCGGCATAGATCGGCAGCGGGTCGCCGCCCAGCCCCTGTATGTCGATTTTGCCGTCCTCAATGCGCTGCTCGTCGGACAGCACCACGTCGGTGACAGTTTTCCACAGATCGTAAGTCTGGGCGTGGATAGGCACCTCGCCCGCCTCGAGCTTGGTGATGTCCAGCATATTCTGCACCAGCCGTGCCAGGCGGCCTGTCTCCTGCGAGACGATCCCCAGGTAATGCTTGGTTTCTTCCTGCGGAATCGTGCCGTCCAACATGCCGTCGATGAAGCCCTTGATGGTCGTCATCGGGGTACGCAGCTCGTGAGCAATGTTGCCCATGAACTGCCCGCGGGAATTGTCGATGGTTTGCAGCCGCGCGGCCATATTATTAAAAGTAGTCGCAAAGTCGGCCAGCTCCACACAACCGTCCACCGGGGCGCGGGCCGTGAAGTCGCCGCTGCCCAGCCGCCGCGCAGCCTCGCTGATATCCTCGATCGGCCCGGTGATGCGCCGTGCCAGCACCCAACACAGGATGCTGCACAAAATCAGAATAACCGCTGCCGAGATGCCGAACATCGCCAGCATATCGCTCATGTAGCCGCCCAGCGCTGCCATGGGGCTGGCGGCAAACAGGTAGCCGTCCTGCCCGCCCACTGTGATGCGCCGCCCGGCCGTGTAATACTTGGCGCAGTAAACACCGCCCAGCGTGCCGGTCTCAAAGATGTCGCGGCCCTCGTTCAGGTCGTCTATGTACTCGGTTGGCACGCTGCCGCCGGTGAAAGCGTC
The DNA here is from genome assembly GCF_057431175.1 of Gemmiger sp. Taxonomy (NCBI): domain Bacteria; kingdom Bacillati; phylum Bacillota; class Clostridia; order Eubacteriales; family Oscillospiraceae; genus Gemmiger; species Gemmiger sp. Next base: position 1,352 of record NZ_DBMDDV010000004.1, read on the forward strand.
GTCGCCGGTGTGCAGTAAAATGTTGCCGTCGCCGTCCGCAATGAAAATCAGCGCCCCGGACGCCGTGTTGAACAGTTCAAACCCACTTTGGGCGCGCTCCATAATATCGTCATCCTGCAAAGGCTTTGTGACGATGGAGCCTTCGTCGGCAAACCGCTCACTCAATGCGGCCGCGCCGTTGAGCACATCGGTCAGCGAACTTTTGCGCTCGCTGATGAAGTACGCCGCCGAGAGTGCTGTCTGGATGGCGCACATCACGCTCAGCCCCAGCACAAGCACGGCGGCGATGGTGGCAAAAAATTCGCGGCTGATCGTGTTGCGGCGGCTCATTCCTTGACCTCAAACTTATAGCCGACGCCCCAGACGGTTTTCAGGCTCCACTGCTCGGACGCACCTTCCAGCTTCTCGCGCAGACGCTTGACATGGACGTCGATGGTGCGGGAGTCGCCGTAATACTCAAAGCCCCACACCTCGTCCAGCAGCTGGTCGCGGGTGTACACGCGGTTGGGGTGGCCCGCCAGGCAGGCCAGCAGTTCCAGCTCCTTGGGCGGGGCCTCGACGACTTTGCCCTTGACTTTCAGCTCGTAGCGGTTCATATCGAGGTGCAGGTTGTCGAAGTCGTAGACGCCCTTGTTTTCTTCCTCCTTGGCGGAGGAGCGGCGCAGCACGGCCTTGATGCGGGCCGTGACCTCTTTTGCGTCAAAGGGCTTGACGATATAGTCATCAGCGCCCAGTTCCAGGCCCAGCACCTTGTCATACGTCTCGCCTTTGGCGGTCAGCATGATGATGGGGGTGTTGTCCTTGGCACGGATTTTACGGCAGACCTCCCAGCCGTCCATCACCGGCATCATGACGTCCAGCAGCACCAGATCGGGGTGCAGCTTGTCGAACTCAGCCAGGGCGGCCGCGCCGTCGTGGGCCATCGTTACGTTGTAGCCTTCCTTGACCAGGTACAGGCGGAGCAGTTCGCAGATATTTTTATCGTCATCGACGACCAGAATTTTCTCATTTGCCATCTTGGTTTCCTCCCTAAGCCGCCAGGCGGCAGTTTATAAGGTTATTATACCGCATAATTGTGGACAAAAAAAGAACAGATGACCGTCTTTGTGCAAATTTTTCGTGACAGAACAAATTTATGGTATGCCCCCCTGCCGGGCGTTCTCAATAGCGATTTGGCTGCGCCGCCAGAAATCGCCAAAAGCCGCCACAAGCCCGTTGAAAGCGGTGCATTTCTGTGTTATAATTTAAATAGTATGTCATGATTCAGGGGCAACACCCCCCGCGCGATAAAAAGCAACGACAACAAAGGAGATATAGAACATCATGAAATTGGGCATCGTCGGCCTTCCAAATGTGGGCAAATCCACCCTTTTCAACGCGCTGACCAGCACGCAGAACGCGCAGGCAGCCAACTATCCTTTCTGCACCATCGAGCCGAACTCCGGCATCGTGCCGGTGCCGGATCCGCGGCTGGACAAGCTGGCCGAGATCTGGCAGACCGATAAAAAGACGCCTGCCATCGTTGAGTTTGTCGACATTGCAGGTCTGGTCAAGGGTGCCAGCCAGGGCGCGGGCCTGGGCAACAAGTTCCTGGGCCACATCCGCGAGTGTGACGCCATCGTCCATGTCGTGCGCTGCTTTGATGATGACAACATCATCCACGTCGTCGAGGACGTCAACAAGCCCGAGAGCGTTGACCCCATCCGTGACATTGATGCCATAGACCTGGAACTGATTCTGGCCGACCTGGAAGTCGTCAGCAACCGCCTGGGCCGCCAGCAGAAAGCCGCCAAGACCGGCAACAAGGCCGCCGCAGCTGAGGCCGCCTGGCTGGCCGACCTGGCCGCCTGGCTTGAGGGCGGCAAGCCCGCCCGCAGCTTTGCCTTTGACGAGAGCGACGATGCCGTGAAGGCCACCCGCAAGGAGCTGGGCCTGCTCTCCGCAAAGCCGGTCATCTACGCCTGCAATGTGGGTGAGGACGACCTGCTGGGCGGCCTCGACGAGAACCCCTACTATCCTCTGGTCGCCGCCCGCGCCAAGGAGGAAAACGCCCAGGCTATCCCCATCTGCGCCAAGACCGAGGAGGACATTGCCGGTTCCACGCAGGAGGAAAAAATCGCGTTCTTGCAGGAAATGGGCATCGAGTCCACGGGCCTCGACAAGCTCATCAAGGCCAGCTATGAGCTGCTGGGCCTCATCAGCTTTTTGACGGACGGCAAAAAAGAGTGCCGCGCCTGGACTATCAAGCGCGGCACCAAGGCCCCGCAGGCTGCCGGTAAGATTCACAGCGACTTCGAGCGCGGCTTCATCCGCGCCCAGGTCATTGCCTACAAGGATCTGGAGGACGCTGACTTCAACTACGCCGCCGTCAAGGCCAAGGGCCTGCAGCGCACCGAGGGCAAGGAATACGTCGTGAACGACGGCGATGTCATTGAGTTTTTGTTTAATGTATAAGGAGAATCCGACCATGATTATCGGCATTATGGGCGCCATGCCCGACGAAGTGGACCAACTGTGTGCCCGGCTGGAGAATGTGACCAGAGAGACCTACGCCGGGGTGGAGTACCACTGCGGCACCTTGCAGGGCAAGCAGGTCGTTGTCTGCTGCGCAGGCATGGGCAAGGCCAACGCCGCGTCCACCGTACAGGTGCTGTGCACGAAATACGGCATTGACAAGTTGATTTTTAGCGGCATCGCGGGCAACATGACCAGCAAAATCGGCATCGGCGACGTCTGCATCGGTGAGACGGTCGTCTACCACGACGCCGAGCTGAGTATGATTGCCCAGAGTGCACCGTTCCAGACCGAGTACCACGGCGACCCTGCGCTGGTCAGGGCTGCGCTGGACGCCTGTGCTGCCTGCGGCGTAAAGGCTATTGCGGGCAAGATCGCCACCGGCGACACCTTCGTCGGCGACGCCGAGACGAAAAAAGTCATTGAGGAAAAGTGTCATCCCGACTGTGTCGAGATGGAGGGCGCGGCGGTCAGCCAGGTGGCGGGCCGCAACGGCGTGCCCTGCGTGATTCTGCGTGCCATGAGCGACAACGCCGACGAGAGCGGCTATGAGGTGCTGGTGGTCAAGCAGTTCAGCATCACCGAGTACGTTAAGACGGCAACGGAAATCGTCGCGCGGATGATCGAGAGCGTGTAAGGTTCTACAAAAAATGCACCTGCCTGTGTGGAATAGGCAGGTGCGTTTTTTGTTGTAGGGGGGGCGGCGTCCTCGACGCCCCGCGGAAGGGCAAGGCCCCTCTCTACAATGCCAAAGATAAAGGGGCTATCCCCCTCACGTTGCGGGCCGGGCATGCCCGGCCTCTACGGCTTTTCTTTCCTCAAAAATACGCCTTGATCTGGAACTTATCCTCCTGCCTGGCCTCTTCCACCTTCAGATGCTCGTGGTTGAAGTCAAACTTCACGGCCTTGCAGTCGTCGGTGTTGCGGGTCAGGCGCAGCAGCTGATCCACACGCTTCTGCTCCTCTTTCGTGTAGAACAGGTAGCTTGCGCCCTGCTTGCGGGCGCGGCCCGTGCGGCCAATGCGGTGGGTGTAGTGCTCGTTTTCCTCGGGCACATCGTAGTTGATGACCGCATCCACGTCGGACACGTCGATGCCGCGGGCGGCCACATCGGTGGCGACCAGCACATCGATTTTCCCGGCCTTGAACCGCGTCATGATGCGGTTGCGCTCGGCCTGGGACAAATCGCCGTGCAGACAGTCCACATTGAAATTCAGCCGGGCCAGCTGGTTGGCCAGCATACCGGTGTTGTACTTGGTGTTGCAGAAGATCATGACCCGCTTGTAGCCCTCGTCAATGATGATCTGGGCGGCGTCGGCCAGCTTGTCGCGGCCGGTGGTCAGCAGCTTGTACTGGGCAATTTTCGGGCTGGAATCCTCCACCGGCTGCACGCTGACCTCAGCGGCGTTGTGCTGGTAGAGCCAGCCAATGTCCAGCACCTCACGGCTGATGGTGGCCGAGAACATCGACAGGCTCTCGCGGTGCTTCATCAGGTCGATGATGTACTTGACGTCCTTGTAGAAGCCCATGTTCAGCATCTCGTCGGCCTCGTCCAGCACGACGGTCTTGACGTCGGACACATCAATGGCGTGGTGGCGGTAGTGATCCATCAGGCGGCCCGGCGTGGCAACAACGATCTGGCAGCCCTGCTTGAGTTGACGCTGCTGCTTGTCCATGCCCGCGCCGCCGTAGACGCAGACGATTTTGATGGCAGGCAGAAACTGCGCCAGGTTTTGCAGGTCCTGGGCGATCTGCTGGGCCAGCTCACGCGTGGGGCTTAGGATGACGGCCTGCGGCTTGAGGCTGCCGGGGTCAACCCTGGACAGGATGGGGATACCGAACGCTACGGTTTTGCCGGTCCCCGTGGGGGCCTTGGCAATCATATCGTGCCCGCCCAGCATCAGCGGAATGGCCTTTTCCTGAATTTCGGTCATATCGGTAAAGCCCATCGCCTGCGTAGCGCGGATGATCTCGGGCGAAACATTGGTAAGTTCGGTAAACTGCATGGTTGGTACTGCCTTTCGGTTTTTCTTTTTATTATAACAACATTTTTCCGTTCCCGCAACAGAAAAAAAGCTTCCCCCGCAGGGGAAGGCTTTTCTCACTTGTTCTTACTTGTCCGCCGGGCGGCTTTGCCGGACGTTTTCTTCTCCGTCTGGGTGCGGGTCGTCTTGGGGGCGGCTTTCCTGGTGCCGGGCTTCGGGGCCGGTGGTTCCTTGTCCAGCAGGCGCGCGGGCACGGGATCCAGCTTCCACAGCTGGTTCTCGCCAAACACATCCTGCCAGATCTGGGCCTGGGTGCCGTTGTCCACGCGCATACCCACCAGGTCAATGACCTTGTCGGCCAGCACATTGCGCAGCTTCACCTTGCCGCCGCCTGCGTCCACAAGCTGCCAGCGCTGGCCCGCCCCGGCGGTCTGGCTCCACTGGTGGACCCAGGTGCCGTTGCACACGCCGGACATGGCCAGGTCCATGACCTTGCCGGTAAAGCGGTTCTTGATGCGGTACTCGCCCTCGCCTGCTTCCACAAACTGCCACTGCTGCCAGGGTTGGCCTTCGTAGCTCCACAGGCGAACGGACGCGCCGTTCTCGGTGTTGAAATCAGCCACTTCCAGCACACGGCCGTTGGCGGCGGCAATGGTGTAGTACGCATCCGGGCGGATGACGGTCTGGGCAGATTTCTTCATGGTTGAGCCTCCTTTTAGACAGAATACGATACAATGTTCTGTCCGTTTTTTTCATTATAGCACAACTGCGCCGCGCGGTTTCACCAAATTTTTGTTGCCGTCTTTAGCTATTACGCCAATATTTGTAAGGATATCGCGCAATTTTTGGCAATTTTTGCGGCCACGGCACTTGCAATTTTTATTCATACGTTATATTATATAGTATATGCTTGTTGTTCAGCCGCGCGGCGGCTTGTAGAGGGAGAGTTTCAGCCATGAGAATTGCCTTGATTGCCCACGATTCCCGCAAGGAATTGATGGCCCAGTTCTGCACGGCCTACGTGCGCATTTTGTCGGAGAATGACCTGGTCGCCACCGGTGTGACCGGCAAGATCGTCCATGACGCCACCGGCCTGCCGGTGCGCACGCTGTACCCGGGCGGGCGCGGCGGTGCCGAGCAGATTGCCGCCATGATCGGCTGCGGCGAGGTCGATATGCTGCTGTTCTTCCGTGACCCGGTGGGTGCCAAGCCCGGCGAGCCCAACGACATGACGCTGCTGCGCCTGTGCGATATGCACACCATCCCGGTTGCCACCAACATTGCCACCGCCGAGGTCCTCATCCACGGCCTGGAGCGCGGCGACCTGGCCTGGATCGAATTGCAGCGCGGGAGAAAATAAAATAGCAACGCCCCGGTTCACGTTCTTTCGTGAACCGGGGCGTTTTTAGTGGTGACTTCTTTATAATCATGCCCCAGCGCGTTGGTGTAGTTATCCTTATTGTCGGAATGGGCGGAAATGGGGGTATAATCGGGCAATAGCCCCCACGCCCCATAGTTGTAGGGGGCGGCGTCCTCGACGCCCCGCACGTTTGCCACCCACCGCCGTTTCGGGTAATTACCAGGCTCTCTCCCCCGCAGAGGGAGATAAACACGGCGGGCCTGCATTTCATCCCGATTCACCGTCGTTTCATCCCGCTTTGCCTGCAAAATCTCTCCCTTCGCGGTACACTGAAACCAACATAGGGGGCTACACCCCACCGAACCACAAAGGAGAATGCAGCTATGAAAAACACGAAATCGGTTCATCCCCACAAGCTGGCCGCTGCGGCGGTCATCCTTGCCTGTATGCTGGGTGCCGGGCTGACCGGCTGCAGCACCACCATCAAGCGGGCGGCCCCGCAGAGCGTTACCGCCAGTGAAGCCGCCACGCCGGAAACCGCCCCCACTGCCACGCCTGCCCCCACCGCGGCGGCCACCCCGGCCCCGACGGAAGCGCCCATCGTGCCCACCAGCGTGACGCTGGAACAGGAGGGCGGCATTTTGAACAAAGGCATGACCTGGACGCTGCACGCCACCGTCCTGCCCGAGGACGCCGCCGACAAGACCCTACACTGGACGTCCAGCGACGAGGGCGTTGCCACCATCGACGACAACGGCATTATCACGGCGCTGGCCCCGGGCCAGACGACCATCACCGCCGCCAGCACGGCGGGCGAGGCGTCCACCACCTACAACCTCGTCGTGCAGGAGGTCGTCAAGTGCAGCTACTGCGGCCTGACCGGCCACGCCGCCGACAACTGCACCGCCGCCAAGCAGGCCGCCATTGTGCAGCAGCAACAGCAAGCCGCCGCCGAGCAGGCTGCCGCCCAATCGGAGGAGGAAGCCCAGCCTGCCGCCGAACAGCCCGCTGAAGCAGCCCCCGCCCAGGACTACGCCGTGACCGCCAAGGGCGACCGCATCTACCCCGAGGGCAGCCCCGACATCCCCGAAGGCGGCGTGGTGCAGCGCCCCGACGGCTCGTTCTATGTAAAAGGCCCCCGCAATGTGATCTTTGGCTACGAGGAAGGCGACCCCGACCCCAATATGCCAGCATGGACCGGCCTGTGCGTGTTCTGCGGCGACGACGACCACGACGTCTACCACTGCCCCATCCTGGACGCCCAGGAAAACCCGGACGCGTTCTTGATCGAAGATTGGGAGAAGTAATGCGTTTTTTATAAGCCTTCCCCCTGGGGGGGAAGGTGGCCGAAGGCCGGATGAGGGGCGGACTTGCCACGTCAACCCAGTCATGGGCAATCATGGCAAAGCCGCCCCTCATCAGTCCGCTTCGCGGACAGCTTCTCCCGAGGGAGAAGCCATTTTCTTATTGGTTATTGGTACACGATTGCGGTCTTTACCTTATTCGCCGCATCGGCCCCGGCCAGCGTCCGGGCCAGGGCCAGGGCAAAGGGGATCGCCGCGCCCAGGGCTTCACCGGTGATGATGTTGCCGTCGATGGTGATGGGCAGGCCGGTGTAGCTGGCCCCGGCGGCGGTCAGGTCGGCGTCCATGCCCGGGTAGACCGTGGCTTTTTTGCCGCCCAGCACGCCAAATGCCGCCAGCGCCGTGGGCGCGGCGCAGATGGCCGCCACGATTTTGCCCTGCGCGGCAAAGTCTGTACAGACCTTGCGCACCGTGGCGTCGGCTTTCAGGTTCGGCACGCCGGGGATGCCGCCGGGCAGGATGCAGGCGTCAAACGCCGCGTAGTCCAGTTCCTCGGCCAGGGCGTCCGCCACAACGTTGACCTGCCGGGCGCTCTTGACGATGCGCTCCCCGCCCACCGCCGCGATGGTCACTTCGACCCCCGCGCGGCGCAGGATATCAACGCAGAGCAGCCCCTCGCACTCCTCCAGCCCCGGGGCAAAAAAGATGACAGCTTTAGACATAATACACACTCCTTGTTTAAGTAAACGGGTGAAACGACTTTGTGATGCGCCAGATCAGCGGCAGCGGGGTTTGCAGGCCGCGCAGGGTCTGCACCAGCCCGACGAGGGACAGGGCATCTACCAGCAGCGTCAGCGTCAGGCCCAGCTCGCTGCAATGCGGCAGAAAGCCAACGCAGGCGCAGACTGTGGCCAGCGCCAGCACCACAAGGCCCTGGTTCAGGTGGAACTTTACAAAGGCATCGTGCCGCTGTTTGCAACAGGCGGGTATCAGGATCAATACATTTAAATAGCACAGCGCCGCCAGCAGCCGGGTCTTGCGCGGCGGGGTATCCGGCGCGGGGGCGGGCCTGGCCGCCGGGGCGGCGGGCGCAGGGGGCGCGGGGCGCTTTTTCTTTTTGTGTGATTTTGCCACGGGCTACCTCCATCCAAACAGGAATTTGAAGCAGCGGCCCAGCTGCCGCCGCCAGTCGGCCTCGCAGTGTTTGCCGTCCAGCTGGCAGTAGGGGTAGACCGCCGCGCCCTGCGCAGTCAGCAGGTTGGTGACTTCCAGCGCTTTGGACGTGTACTGGGCCAGCGCGTGGCGGCCTTTGCCCTCGCGCTCACCCCAGCTGATGTAGACCCGCGTGCCGGGGGCCAGCTTTGCCTTTTTGATGTCGGCCTTGACTTCGGTAAAGCTGAACCGCACCGACGGTGACAGACAGGCCGCGCGGCTGAACGTCGCGTTGTGGGCCGTGACGCCGTACAGGCTCATCAGCCCGCCCATGCTGGACCCGCCGATAGCCGTGTTGCCGCGGTCGGGCAGCGTGGGGTATTTCGCGTCGATGAGGGGTTTTAGCTCGTTGACCATCCAGTCCAGATACGCCTTGCCCCGGCCGTGGATGGCGTTTTCCTGCCAGGTGAAGTCGTAGGGGCTGTACTCTTCCAGCCGGGCGTTGCCCTCGTGGTTGCACTCGGGCGCGACGATGATGGCCTCGCCGTGGGCGTCCATGTATTCTTTCAGCCCCCAGCAGGTGCCGTAGGTGGCCGTGGAATCAAAAAACAGGTTATGCCCATCAAACATATAGACGACCGGGTAGCGATTGCCGGAGGTCTGCCAGCCGTCGGGCAGGTAGACGAAGGTGTTGCGATCCAGCCCGAAGGGTGTGATGTGGGCGGTGAAGGTTTCGACCATAGGGTATCTCCCCCTTTTACACAAATTTTCTATTATTGTAGCGCATTTGCCCGGCTTTTTCAACAAAAATTGTGCGGGGTGGGTTGTATTCTGCGCGGCAAAATGTTACTCTTCTTTTAGCAAAAGAAGAGGAGTGTGTAAAATGGAAAATATCCGCGCATTTTTAAAGCGCAAGGACGTTATTATCTCGGCGCACCGCTACGGCATCGACGCCATGGGCGCGATGGCGCAGGGGCTGTTCGCCAGCCTGCTGATCGGCACCATCATCAAGACGCTGGGCCAGCAGACCGGCATTGCATTCTTGGTCACGGCGGGCGGCTATGCGGCGGCGGTCGCAGGCCCGGCCATGGCCGCATCCATCGGCTACGCGCTGCACGCGCCGCAGCTGGTTTTGTTCAGCCTGATTGCCGTCGGCGGCGCCGCCAATGAGCTGGGCGGTGCAGGTGGCCCGCTGGCCGTCTACCTGATCGCCATTGCGGCGGCGGAGATCGGCAAGCTGGTCAGCAAGGAGACAAAGGTCGATATTCTCGTCACCCCGGCTGTGACGATTTTGGTCGGCGTAGGTCTGAGCGCACTGTGTGCCCCGGCCATCGGTGCGGCGGCGTCCGCCGTGGGCAGCGTCATCATGTGGGCGACCGAATTGCAGCCGCTGCTGATGGGCATTCTCGTCTCGGTCCTCGTCGGCATGGCGCTGACGCTGCCGATTTCCAGCGCGGCCATCTGCGCGGCGCTGGGCCTGACCGGCCTTGCGGGCGGTGCGGCCGTAGCCGGCTGCTGCGCCCAGATGGTGGGCTTTGCCGTGATGAGCTATAAAGAAAACGGCATCGGCGGCCTGGTCAGCCAGGGCCTGGGCACCAGTATGCTGCAGATGCCCAACATCCTGCGCAACCCCCGCACCTGGATCCCGCCGACGCTGGCAGCGGCCATCACCGGCCCCATTGCTACCTGCCTGTTCCATCTGGAAATGAACGGCCCGGCCGTGTCCAGCGGCATGGGCACCTGCGGTCTGGTCGGTCAGATCGGCGTGTACACCGGCTGGGTCGAGAGCGGCAAGGTCATCACCGCCTTTGACTGGACCGGCATGGTGCTGGTCTGCTTCATTCTGCCCGCTGTGCTCAGCGTCATCTTCTGCGAGGTGCTGCGGAAGAAGGGCTGGATCAAAGAGGGCGATCTGAAATTGTAAGTAAAGAGGCTTCCCCCGAGGGGGAAGCTGTCTGCGAAGCAGACTGATGAGGGGCGGGTTTGCCATTATTGCCCATAAACGGGTTGTAACGGCAGGCCCGCCCCTCATCCGGCCTACGTCCACCTTCCCCCAAGAGGGGGAAGGCTTTTTACACGAAACCGCGCCAGGTCTGCTCGGCCTCGCTTTGGAAGCAGCCCAGTTCATGGCAGAGCTGCATGGCCCCGGGGCTGGCCGTGGGGTAGTCTTTCTCGGCGCGCTTGCAGTCCAGCACGCCCTGGCCGCTGCCCTCGGCCAGCATTGTGGCCAGGTTGCGGGTCGATTTGTCCATCATCGTCCGGGTGCGGATGCCCATGCTCACGCTCATCCTGGCAGCAGCGCTCTGGCCGTGGGCCTCGGCCCCGATGGCATCCAGCGCCGTGTGCGCCGCCTGGTTGAAACGCCGGTACTCCCGCTTCTGGCGCATCATCTCATCCTTCAATTTCTGGTCGTGGGTCAGGCCCATCAGCTCATCCAGCGTGTTCTTGCCCATCTCGGTGTTCTGGACAATTTCCTGCAGCATTTTTTCATTATCGGTCTGCATAACAAAATCCCCCTTGTGTACGTTTGGCGGTCAATGCCAGTATGTACACAAGGGGGATCGTTTATTCAGTTACAGGCGCTGCTGTGCCAGCGAGAGGGTCATGTCCCAGGACGCCGTCTCGCCCCACTCGGCGGAGGCGATCTCCACCGTGAAGCTGCCGCGGCGGGACAGCGAAATGTTGAACTCCCGGCGGGAATCGTTCATCGCCTCGCGCACGGTCTGGGCCATCCTGGCGGCGGGCGTTCCAATGGTGACGATAGCGAAGAAACCGTCGTTCAGGCGCGCCAGCACGGCCTTGTCGTGGTCAGGGCCGACAGCCAGCTGTAAGATACCCGCCGCCATGTTCAGGCAGCAGTTGGCGGCGGAGTCGTTTTCATGCTCGCGCAGTTGCCAATACTCGTTGACGCGGACCATCACGACGCCGACCGGCGTGCCGCTCATGGCAGCGCGCTCGGCAATGGGGCGGTACTGTTCGTTCAGGTAGACTGCGTTGTACGCGCCGGTCACGTAGTCGCGGCGCAGGTCGTCCTGCATCTGGCTCAAGGTGCGGATGAAGGAATCCTCCGCCCCTTCGGCCTGCAGGCTGCGGGGCAGCGGCATCTGCATCAGCAGCATACAGGGGGTGCCCTCCACGTTGATGCCCTGGGCCAGCACGGTTTCCAGGCCGTCATTCCCCTTCACGACCTGCATACCGCGGCCGGTGCTGTCCAGCGCAGGCATGGCGGCCACCTTGTTCAGCGGCTGCAGGGTGGCGGGGTCCAACAGACCCATGCGCGGGTCTGCCAGCGTAACATTGTCAAAAACCTGCTGCAGGGCGGTCATTTCTGCCTGCAATTCGGCAATGGTGTAGTCCTGTTTCATTTTGTTTCCTTCTGCCGTGTGTTCCGGCATTGTGGCCTATACAGCTTTTCTCTCGTAACTCATATAGTTTACCACAATGCCGGCAATTTTCCTAGCCTTGCATTGCACAAAGATTTTTCGGCCAGGCGAAAAATACCATGCGAACTACACAAATTATTTATCGGTATGACGGAAGTACCGCACCGCCATGGTGCGCATTTCCTTTGCCAGCGCGGGGGTCAGCTTTTTGGCGTCGGCGCGCCACTGCCAGTTGCCCTGGGCCATGCCCGGGGTGTTCATGCGGCTGGCAGCGGGTTCCTCCAGCCAGTCGGCCATCGGGATAATCGCCAGCGCCGCCGTGCTGGCCTGCACGCCGCGCAGCATACCGCGCACAATGCCCTCCTGCTTGGTCAGAACGAAGTATTCCTCCACCTGCTTGCGCTGGGCAGGGGTCAGTTCCTCGCCGAACCAACCGGAGAGGGTGTTGTTGTCGTGGGTGCCGGGGTAGGCCACGCAGTTGCGCGGGTAGTTGTGGGGCAGATCCACGCTGTCCTCGCCGGTAAAGGCGAACTGCAATACTTTCATGCCGGGGAAGCCGCTCTCCGCCAACAGCTGGCGGACCGAGTCGAACATCTCGCCCAGGTCCTCGGCCACGATGGGCAAGCTGCCCAGGGCGTTGTGCAGCGCGCGGAACAGATCCATGCGGGGACCCTGCTCCCAGCGGCCATTGCGGGCGGTCGTCTCCCCTGCCGGGATGGCCCAGTAGGTGTCGAACCCGCGGAAGTGGTCGATGCGCAGGATGTCATAGATGGACAGCGCATGGCGGATGCGGCGGATCCACCAGGCATAGCCGGTGCTGCGGTGGTAGTTCCAGTCGTAGAGCGGGTTGCCCCACAGCTGGCCGTCGGCGGCAAAGTAGTCCGGCGGGCAGCCTGCCACGCGGCGGGGCTTGCCCTCGGCGTCAGTCTCGAACAGCTCGCGGCCTGCCCAGGCGTCGGCGGAATCCGCTGCGACGTAGATGGGGATATCGCCCATGATGGCAATGCCCTTGGATTTTGCATAGGCGTGCAGGCTGCGCCACTGGCGGTCGAACTCGTACTGCAAAAATGCCCAGAACTCGATCTCCTCGGCGTGCTCGGCTCTGAACCTGGCCAGGGCTTCCGGCTCACGGACGCGCAGGGCGCGGGGCCACTGTTGCCAGTCCACCATGCCGTTGTCCTCTTTGATCGCCATGTACAGGCAGTAATCGGGCAGCCAATCGCTGCTCAAAAATTGGAAACGATACCAATCGTCCGAGTAAGGGGTGTCATAGCCGGGGACCGGGCGCTGCCGCATAAAGTTGTGGTAGGCCTTGCGCAGCACGGTAAAGCGCTTTTCATACAGGGTGCCGTAATCGACCTTGGCGGCATCGCCGCCCCAGTTGATGTTCGCGTAGTCCTTTTTGGTCAGCAGGCCGTCGGCGGCCAGCAGATCCAGATCGATAAAATAGGGGTTGCCCGCAAAGGCCGAGCAGCTCTGGTAGGGGCTGTCGGCGTAGCCCGTGGGGCCGACCGGCAGAATCTGCCAGATCGTTTGCCCCGCCCTAGTGAGAAAGTCCACAAAATCACGAGCCGGTTTGCCCATGCTGCCAATGCCATACCCGCCGGGCAGGCTGGAAATCGGCATCAAAATACCACTGCAACGTTTAAATTCCATGATGTTCCTCTTTTCCTTCGATAAAGGCTTCCCCCTTGGGGGGAAGGCATGGGGTTTATTACTCCGCCGTCTCCCCTGCCCCCAGCGCTGCCAGCGCCGCCTTTACAAACGCTGTGCGCTCGGCTTTGGTGCGGCTCTCGCTGCCTTGCAGGGCCAGTTCATTGGCGGTCAGGGCGTCGGCAGTTGCGGCGTCCAGCGCGGTGCCGGGCAAAATGCCTATACCCGCCTGTTCCACCTGCATGGCCCCCAGCGCCGTTGCATCCGACGCCGTGTTCCAGGGGGTGATGACCCCCAGCGTCTCAGTCAGGGCGTCCTCGCCCTCGCCGTTGGAGTAGAGCCACAGCGCGGCACCCTTGGCGGCTTTCAGGCCGTCAGCGCTGGTACCTGCGTTGATGGCAATGCAGCCAACGTCAGCCAACACCGGGTAATCCAGCAGACCATCCAGGTTGTACTCCTCGGTGGTCAGATCGCTCTCGTCAAAATTGCACTTGAACGGCACCAGCACCATGCCCTGGCAGGCGTCGCTGCCGTACTCGGCCAGCAGGTCGGTCAGTTTGGCACGGCGGAACACCGCATTGGCCTCGCTGTCGGCCATGTTGTCCCATTCCAGCACCACGGCGCTGTACACACCGTTCAGCGGGCCTGTCAGGGCGTCGGCAGTGTAGGTGCCGTCGGCAGCCAGGATGGCGGCGCTGTACCCGGCGGCGCGGTCGGCAGGCTGGGCAAACACGCCGGTGGCTTTCACGGCGTCGGGCTTTGTCTCGGGCAGGGTGTAGTCCTGGCCGGAGAGCGTTACCACAGCAGCTTTCGGCGCAGCCAGCCAGGCGGAGAGTATCTCGACGAAGTCGCTCCACTCGTCCCAGGTCGCCCCCTGCAGCGCCGTCACGGCGTCATCGCCCAGCAGGGCGGTCAGCGCGTCTTTGCTGGCCCAGTAGCCGTACAGGCTGCGGCCCAGCGGCAGGGTGTTGGCGTTGTCAGTGATGTCAGCCCGGGCGGCAGCTGCGGCCAACAGCGTGTCGCTGGTCACATCCAGCAGGCTGCCGCCGGAGGCGTGATCCACCAGCAGCAGGTCGGCCGCGCCGGCGTCGTCCGTCTCGGTCAGCGCTACCCCCTGGGCATCGGCGTAGGCCCTGGCCGCCGGGGCCAGCGACGCCGACGCATAGACAGTCAGCGATTGCGGCGCGGCGGTGGGAGCCGTCTCAATGGTCGCGGTATTTTCGGCGGGCAGCACGGCGGCCTGTACGTCGGCCAGCGAGCACCCCGCCAGCAGCAGCGCAGGCAATGCCAGCGCCGCAGCAGTTTTCCTAGTTTGCATTACGCAGTTTTCCCTCATAAATGGTTGTAAAATTTCAGGCTATCCTTTATTATATAGGATAAGATAACTTTTTTCCACACCTGTTTTATGTTATAATAAAAAAAATCGCAAAATTTTGAAAGGTTCTGCCTATCGTGACACAAAAATTATACGAAACAGATTCCTATGTGCAAACGTTCACCGCGCAGGTGCTGGCCTGTACCCCGGTACAGGGCGGCTTTGCGGTCGTGCTGGACCGCACGGCCTTCTTCCCCGAGGGCGGCGGCCAGCCCTGCGACACCGGTACATTGGGCGCAGCGCGTGTGCTGGCCGTGCATACCGACGGTACCACCATCACCCACACCACCGACGCCCCGCTGACTGTGGGCGGCACCGTGGAGGGCTGCATCGACTGGCCCGCACGGCTGGACGCGATGCAGCAGCACACCGGTGAGCATATTTTAAGCGGTACGCTGCACCGATTGTTCGGGGCCGAGAACGTCGGGTTCCACATCGGCACGCCCTATGTGCGGATGGACACGAGCATTCCGCTCACCGCCGCACAGCTGGCCCAGGCCGAGGCTGAAGCCAATGCCGCTGTGCGTGCCGACACCCCGGTGCGCTGCTGGGTGCCCGACCCGGAAACGCTGGCCCACACCGAGTACCGCAGCAAAAAAGCGCTGGACGGCGACGTGCGGCTGGTGGAGGCCGGCGGCGACTGCTGCGCCTGCTGCGGCACGCACCTGGCCCGCACCGGCGAGGTCGGGCTGATCAAGATTATCTCGTATGCCCACTACAAATCCGGTATGCGGCTGGCCGTGGCCTGCGGGCAGCGCGCCTATGACGCCGTTGCAGGCATCTGGGCCGACACCGAGGCCGCCGGGCGGCTGCTAAGTTCGCCCGTTGGCTCCCTGGCTCCGGCACTTGAACGGCTGCAAAACGGCGAGGCGGTACTGAAAGCCCGCCTGGCCGCGCTGCAAAACACGCTGGCAGATGCTTACGCCGCCGCAGCGGAACCGGGCCAGCCCGCCGTGCTGTGGGTGGACGGTGCCGACGGCGACGGCCTGCGCCGTGTGGCAATGTCCATCACAGCCAAGACCGGCGCGGCCTGCTGCACTTTAGCCCCCGGCGGGCAGGGCCTTGCCTATGCGCTGGCCTCTGCCCCGGGCGGCGATCTGCGCGAGACCTGCAAAGCGCTGAACGCGGCCTACCAGGGCCGCGGCGGCGGCAAACCAGGCTTTTGCCAAGGCAGCCTGGCGAGCGGCAGTTTTGAACAAGTGAAAGTTTTTTTGTTGAATACATTGTAAGGAGACACCCCACCATGCGAATGCGTTTTAAACCCTATGCCCGGCCGGAGCTGCTGGCCTGCGATTTCCACGTTCACGAGCCGCTGACCCACGGCGGCCACTGGCACGAGCTGTACGCCCGGCCCGACCAGCCCTGGCACCTGGAGCTGGGCTGCGGCAAGGGCGGATTTTTGGCCCAGATCGCCCCGGCCCACCCGGATATCAATTACCTCGGCATCGACATTACCGACAAGGTGCTGATCCTCGCCAAGCGCAAGGTCGAGGCCGCCTATGCAGAGCGCGGTATTCCCTCCGACAACGTGAAAATCGCCAGCCTGGACATTGAGCGCCTGGGCAATGCCTTCACACCAGACGACCGTGTTTCGCGCATCTACATCAATTTCTGCAACCCGTGGAGCAAGAACGCCGGCAGCAATAAGCACCGCCTGACCCACCCGCGCCAGCTTTTGCAGTACCGCGGCCTGATGGATGAGGGCGCGGAGATTTGGTTCAAGACCGACGACGACGACCTGTTCCGGGACAGTCTCTCTTACTTCCCCGCCGCCGGGTTTGAAATTACCTGGCAGACCTTTGACCTGCACAAAAACGAGCCGGACTGGAATCTGCGCACCGAGCACGAGGGCATGTTCAGCGAGCAGGGCATCCCCATCAAGGCGCTGATTGCCCGCAAAGGCCCCGACAGCGCCGTGACCTGGGTGGAGCCGAAAGCTCTTGCCAAACAGCAGGAGGGCGAAGATGCCGCCGAGTGAATTTGTCGTTAAGACCGTCTACTGGTTTTTCCTGTACGGCTGCATCGGCTGGGGCGTCGAGGTCGTTTACGCCGCCATCAAAGAGCACAAGCTCGTCAACCGCGGGTTTCTCTGCGGGCCGATCTGCCCGATTTACGGCTTCGGCATGGTGGGGCTGGTGTACAGCGTCAGCCTGATCCCGATGCCAAGCAGCGGCAGCATGAGCGCCGTTGCCATCTTCTTTATCGGCATGATTCTGACCACCGCCATTGAGCTGGTGGGCGGCTGGGCACTGTTCAAAGTCTACCGCATCCGCTGGTGGGACTACTCTAACATGAAGTTCAACCTGGGCGGCTACATCTGCCCGCAATTCTCGCTTTTGTGGGGGCTGGGCAGCGTGCTGATGATCAAAGTCGTACACCCGCTGCTGGCCCGCGGCTCCAACCCGATGCCGTTCAAGGCCATGCTGATTTTGGACATTGTGCTGTTCATTTTCTTTGTGGCGGACGTCATTGTTTCCACCGCCGCCGCCATCGGCCTGAACAAGTACCTGCGGGAAATCGATGAGCTGCGTGCCCGCCTGCGTGTGACCAGCGACAAACTGACCACCGTGCTGGGCACCAGCGCCATGACCGCAGACGCGATTCTGGACGAGCAGAAATTGCAGCTGGCCCTTGCCAAGCTGGAGGGCCGCGAGAACGCTGCCGAGCTGCGGGCCGAAGTCACCGCCCGCGTGGGCGAACTGCGGGAGAAGCTGACCGCCGCCGACCACGACTTTATCGGTGCGCACCGTCTGCTGCGGGCTTTCCCGGATATGAAGAGCCTGAACTACGCCGACACGCTGGCCGCGACCCGCGCCGCCACCCAGCGCCTGCGTGAGCTGGCCGCCGCTGCAAAGGCCGCCGCCAAAGAGACCGCCGCGAATGCTGCGGAAAAAATCAAAAAGGCATAATTTTCAACAAATACGCCCCGAGCTGTTAAAAGCTCGGGGCGTTGGTTTATGTTGTACTAAAGCAAGCGGCCGGAATCCCCCAGTCCGCTTCGCGGACAGCCCCTTTGACAGAGGGGCCATTAAAGCTTCCCTTGTTAAAGCGAGGTCGGAGAAATTCCGCCCGCACCGCCTCTTATGCCTTCTTCCTGTCGAACGCGATCTGCAATACCAGCCAGGCCGCTACAAGGCAGACTACCGAAATCAGCCCCAGCATCTGCCAGGAGTGGGTCAGGTTTTCAACAGTCGCGTCGTACATCGGGCCGTCCAGCCCGGCTTGCAGCCAGGCCATGCGGCTGTTCAGGTCGGTGGATGCGCCCAACGCACCCATGCCCCAGCGGCAGACAATGATGTTGGAAATCGTCGCCGCCGCACCAGTCACAGTGAACATAACATTGCTGAACACGACCTGCCCAATCATCAGCACCAGCACAGCCAGGATCGCGCTTTCACCGTTGGTGAACAGCGCCGAAATCAGCAGGCCAACGCAGCTGGACGAGAACATCGTCAGCAGCAGCGTGACAAAAATCTCCATGTCGGTTTCCAGCAGCAGGTGGTTCTGCGGCACATGGACGATGGACACAAACCCCAGCGCCAAAATGGCCGCCTGGGCAATTTCCACCAGCAGCAGCACCGCCGCCTTGCTCAAAACAACGGCCTGCAGGCTGACGCCGACCGAGGCTTCGCGCAGGATGATCTCCCGCTCCTTACAAATTTCGCGGTAGGAGTTCAGCGTGCCCATAAACGTCGCCATGGCGGCCAGAATGAACAGCGCCGTGCGGCTGCCGATGTTGACAAGGTTCGAGGTAAAGCAGTTGGGGTCCGCCGTCAGCTTGACGACCAGCACCATAAACGGCGATTGCAGCGCCAGGCTTGCCAGCAGCAGCTTGTCGTTCCAAATCAGCTGCAGATTGCGCTGGATCAGCACCCCAAGCTGGCGCAGGAACTTCAAAAATTTTACTGGCTGCATCGTTTATCCGCCTCCTGCGCTGCCTCCGGGCAGGCCGCCAGCAGGCGGTTGAACTCGGGGGTCGTGTAATATTTTTCGCGGTACAGTTCAATTTGCTCCGGATCGCGCAGCTTTTCAAAGATATCGCTGGTCATTTCCACATCAAAATAGTCGTTCAGCTTCTCGGGCGCACCGTAGTAGCATAGCACGCCGCCCACGCCCAGAAATGCGATTTTGTCACATAGGTTGATGTTGGACATATTGTGTGTGACCATCAGCACTGTGCAGTTCTGGTGGCTCAAACGGCGGCACAGCTCCATCATGCTGCGGTCCAAATCAGGGGAAAGGCCGCTCGTCGGCTCGTCCAGAATCAGCAGCCGCGGGTTGGCCAGCAGCTCCATCGCAATCGAGACACGCTTTTTCTGGCCGCCGGACAGGCGGGAGATAAACGTTTTCTCGCGGCCCTGCAAATCGACCGCCTCGATGGCGTGGGCCACAGCGGCGGCGATTTCGGCGCGGGTCGCGTCGTGGGCAATGCGCAGCTTGGCCGTGTAGGTCAGGCTTTGCTCCACGGTCAGGTTGTCATGCATGATGTCTTTTTGCGGCACATAGCCCAGCGCGGCCTCAAAGGCGTTGCGGTTGGAGCGGGTGTCCAGCCCATCAAACCGCACGCTGCCCGCCGTACAGGGGGCTGTGCCGGTGATGCAGGTCAGCAGGCTGGATTTGCCCGTGCCGGACCCGCCCACCAGCACCACAAAGCTGTTCGGCTCCACCTGAAAGCTCGTTCCGTCCACGATGTTCAGCGGGCGGCCTGTGTTGGCATTTTTTACCGTTTTGTACACATTTACAAGTTGGATACTAATGCCGCTCTGGTGCGCGTGGTAGTGCAGCATCCCGCCGGTAAAGGCGAAAACCTGCGCAGGGACGTTGATGACCGCGCCGTTGCGCAGCACCGTGCGGGTCACACGCACGCCGTCCACATAGGTGCCGTTGGTCGAGCCGAGGTCGTGCAGTTCGTAGTGGCCGTCTTTGTACAAAATCTCGCAGTGGTGGCGGGAGACGCGGTCACTGACGAGCTTGATGTCGCAGTCATCGCCGCGGCCGATGAGCACCCGCTTCTTGCGGCGGACGTCCACCTCCCGCAGGACGGCGTCGGAGGTCTGTTCTTTTATCGGGGTCGCGCCGTCGCCCTGCACGTTGGTGATTTCTTCCACGCGGAAGGTGATTTCCTGCGTGTCGGCGTCGCCGTCTGTGTTCAAACCGATGACATCGCCGCTCTGCAGGACGCTCGTCTCACCGGAGTCCAAATAGCGATTGTTGAACCAGGTACGGTAGTCGCTGCCGTCGTCGGTGACGACCCACCGGCCGTTCTCGAAGGAGACGGTGAACTGGTTATCGCCCACACTGTTGCGGCGCAGCACGTACTCACACTGGGCGCTGCGGCCAAAGCGGTAGCTGCCCGCAGGCAGTGTGATACGCTGTTTGTTGCGCAGTTCCGTAATTAAAATGACGATCTCACTTGTCATGGCGCAGCCCCCTTACCAATGGAAGTCTGCACCGCAAAACGGCACAAATTGCAGCGCGGCACCGCCCAGGCGCAGCACTTCCCCGCCGGTCAGCGGCTGGGGTTCCAGCAGGGCATCCTCGCCCAGGTAGCAGAGTTCCTGGGAGGAACCGGGCAGCAGCGTGAAGGCGTTCTTCTCGGCATCGTAGGCGACGGCGGCCTGGCGGGCGCTCAAGGGCGCGTCGGCGCTTAAGGTAACCGGCGTGCCGTCGGCGTCCAATCCCAGAAAGCTGCGGCCGATGCCCAGCCGCAGGTCACGGCCCTTGGCCACGCCGTCCAGCACCACCAGCCAGCCGGCCACCGGCCCCGCCGGGGCCGCCTTGTCCACGGCGGCGGGCTGCTCGGCCTCGCCCTCATGGACGATAGAATGGTCTTTCAGCAGTTCGGTGTTGCAATAGGGGCATTCGGGGTATTTGTCGCTGTCGTAAAAATGGCCGCTTTCGCATTTGGATAGCTTCATAAGAAGGCTCCTTTGTGTGGTTTTTCGATGCAGGGGGGGCGGCGCTCTCGACGCCCCGCGGAGGGAGCAAGCCTCCCTACAAAACTAACCTTATCGTCGTCTTGCCGATGCGCAGGGTATCGTTATTTTGCAGGCGGTGTTCGCCCTCAATGCGTTCACCGTTCACATACACCTTGGCCCGGTCGGTCAGCGTCTGCACCAGCAGCGAGTCCCCCTGGGCCGCCAGCACGCAATGCTGGGGTGAGAGCTTGCGATCCGGGATGCACAAATCGCACTGGGCTGCATCGCTGCCGATGATAAGGCTGCTCTCCACCATACCGGCCCAGCGGCTCTCGGCGATGGAGGGCCGCTGGCTCCAGAACAGCGTGACCCAGCGGCGCGGCAGGGCGTCCGGCTCCCCCGCCCCGGCCAGCAGGTGTTCGGCCTCGGCCTCTTTTTCGGCAGCGCGGTCACGGCGGCGCACACCGTACCAGCTGCCGAACAGCGTCAGCAGCAGCACGGTGGCCAGCAACAGCGGCACCCGGAACCGCGCAAAATAAAATTTCTTATCTCGCGGCCAGACGACCACTTTAAACGTCGCCGTCTGCCGGTTGCTGCTGACGTTGGCGGCGCTCATCTTGCTGGAGACCCGGTTCAGCGCCACGGTGTATTCGCCCTTGTACAGCGGCTCGATCTCCAGTGTTGCGGTGCGGCCATCCTCGGCAATTTCTACCGATTTGACCTGCACGCGCCAGTTCCAGATATCCTTGGAGCGTATCTCGTAGAGTTGTATCTTGTCGGCATTCTCGTGGATGGGCTGGTTGAAGGTCAGGCGCAGCTTGTCGCGCCGCAGCGTCTCCACGTTCGTGACCTGGGGTTTTGTGAGTTTGTAGCCCATGTAAACGGTCTGGCTGTTCTTGATGGCACTGCCCAACTGGGGCATGGCCAGCGTCAGCGTTTCCAATCGCTCGCCGTACATACTCTCGGGGACCTCGGTGCGGATTTCCAGTGCTGTGGCAAAATAGGCCTGTTTTTTCTTCAGTTCATCCCCCAGCGTCGATGCTTCACACAGCACCAGCTTACCGTCTGCCGCCTGTGCCAATGTTTCAAAAAACTTCGGTTCTTCGGTCATCAGGTAGACGTAGGCCGCCATGCCGATCTGGTCGCCGACATCGCTGGCCAGCGTGCCGAACAGCGCCATATTGGACAGCACCTGCCCGGCATCGGTCACGATCATGGCCGCTTTACGGGGGGCCAGCGCCTGGTAGTCGCTCTGTATCTCACTGTATACGGCCGAGACAAGCTGCGCTGTATCCATACTGCCCTCAGCCTGCTGGATATGTGCCAGTGCCTTGTACATCAGGTCTTTGTCCGATGTGGCGGGCAGCACGCATTCGGTCGCCCCCGCCGTCGTGTACAGCATCAGCTGGTCATTCTCGCCCATCACCGCGATGAGCTTGCGTACGCCGCCCAGCATTGTGTAAAAGTCTGCTGTGCTGATGCCGCTGCTGTTATCCAGCGCGACGATATAGCAAATTGGGTCATTGGCAATGCCTACTGACCGTACCTCGAGCTTGCGGTCGCCCAGCGTCAGTTCTGGCCCGGCGGCCTGCACCTGGATGGAGGAATAGGGGTCGCCGTCGCCGTTCAGTGCGTAGAAATACACATCCAACTCCGGCACGTTGACGTAGGCCTGTTCCATTTTAAAGGTGCCCGCGCCGGTCACGCCAACGGTGGTATCCGCCGCCGCGCCAAAGGCGCACAGTGCCGCCAGGGCCAGCACAGCCAGCAGGCAGCACCAGAGTTTATGCAGTCTCACGGGCATCCCTCTTTTCTGATCGACAGCGCCTACACGCCAAGTTTTTTATGTAAGGCACGCAGCGCCATGATAGCCTTGCGGCGGCGTTTGGTCTGGGGTCTGGCGGGGGCGGGCATGGGGGCCGGGGCCGAGGCGGGCACGGCGTCCCCCCCGTCCTCATCGTCGTCTGCCAGCGTAAAGCTGGGCATGACCGGCTTGTGGGGCACTGGTGCGGGGGGCGCACCCTCGTCCAGAATCGGCTCGCCCTGCTGGCGCAAAATCGGATAGGAGAAAATTGCGCCGGGTATCTCAACTTCCTCGTTGGGGTCGCCGGGCTGGGCTTTCGGCTCGGTGTCAAAATAGTCGGGCGACGGCGTCACAACGGTGTTCGTGCGCGGCTCATCGTCGTCCATGCCGGGGGCCACCACGCGGTTCGTCGTCTCGTCAGCGGCGGGCTGGGCCGGGGTATCGGGTTCCGGCTCGCTGTCCCGCAGGGCCGAGGCCGCCGCATCCACCTTGAGGGCCGACAAATCGAGCTGCGGCTCGGCGTCGGCCTCCTCCAAATCCTCTTTGTGGACGATCAGCGGCGCGGTGCGGCTGGCGTAGTCCTGGGCCTTCTGCAGATCCCCAATGACTTTTGCCAGGTAGTCCATCATCTCACCGCGGGCTTTCTCCATCTCGGTGATGCGGCTCTTCAGGTCTTGCAGCCGCAGGCGGTGGGCGTTCTGTATCTCCCGCGTTTCATCGGTGGCAGACTGCACCATCTGGCGCGCCTGGGCAATGGCCTGTTCCCGGGCCAGCTGGTCGATGGCCTCGGCTTTCAGGTTCGTGTCCTTGATGATCTTGTCAGCGTCATCCTTGGCCTGCTGACGGATGCGGGCAGCCTCGGTCTCGGCATCGGAGATGACCTTGTCGCGGTCGGCCAACACCTGCTGGCGGGCCTGGTCATGGGCGCGACCCTTGACCCGCAGGGCGGAGTTTGCCTCCTCGCACTGCTCGGTCAGTTCCTTATTTTCCCGCACAAGGTCGCTGTTTTTCAGCCGTAGCATATCCACCTGATTTGTCAGCGAGTGGTTGCGCTCTTTGGCAGTGGAAAACTGGGTTTCCAGGTTGGCGCGGTAGCTTTGCAGCTTGTCTACCTGCCCGGCCAACGTTGCGTTCTGGCCAGAAAGCGTCTGGTTCTGCATCATCAGGTTTTGGGCGTGGCGGCGCAGGGCGTCGTTCTCCTGCCGGGCAGCGCGGGCCTCGGCGGCAGCTGCCGCCAGATGCTGCTCATAGTCGGCGCAGAGGTCCAGCATGGCCTGGCGCACATCCTCCGGCTCATAGCCGCCGAACCGCGCCTTGCGCATACCGCTCTGTTCTATGTAGTTGTCGATGTCAATTTTGGGCATTGGTAGTTTCTCCCAAGATAAATTTACACATACTCGATTTTATTATAGAACATGATACGCTGTAAAGCAAGTAAAACCCACAAAAAAGCCGCCCTTTCCTTGCGGAAAGGGCGGCGAAAAGCCTAATGGTTCAGTTCAAATCAAGCGTTGGCCTGAGAAGCAGCAACAGCGCAGGCGACGGTCATGCCGACCATCGGGTTGTTGCCGGCGCCGATCAGACCCATCATCTCGACGTGAGCCGGGACGGAGGAAGAACCAGCGAACTGGGCATCACCGTGCATACGGCCCATGGAGTCGGTCAGACCGTAGGAAGCGGGGCCTGCAGCGACGTTGTCCGGGTGCAGGGTACGGCCCGTGCCGCCGCCGGAAGCGACGGAGAAGTACTTCTTGCCGTTCTCGATAGCCCACTTCTTGTAGGTACCGGCGACCAGATGCTGGAAGCGGGTGGGGTTGGTGGAGTTACCGGTGATGGAAACCTCAACGCCCTCAGCCTTCATGATGGCAACGCCTTCCAGAACGTCGTTGGCGCCGTAGCACTTGACAGCAGCGCGCTCGCCGTCGGAGTAAGGGATGGTCTCGACGACCTTCAGCTCGCCGGTGGCGAAGTCGTAGTCGGTCTTGACGTAGGTGAAGCCGTTGATACGGCTGATGATCTGGGCAGCGTCCTTGCCCAGGCCGTTCAGGATGACGCGCAGGGGCTCTTTGCGGACCTTGTTGGCGGTACGGGCAATGCCGATAGCGCCCTCAGCGGCGGCGAAGGACTCGTGGCCAGCCAGGAAAGCGAAGCAGTGGGTGTCCTCATGCAGCAGCATGGCACCCAGGTTGCCGTGGCCCAGACCGACCTTGCGCTGCTCAGCGACAGAGCCGGGGATGGTGAAAGCCTCGAGGCCCTCGCCAATGGCGGCGGCGCAGTCAGCAGCGCTCTTTAGGCCGCGCTTGACGGCGATAGCGGTGCCCAGGGTGTAAGCCCAGACGGCGTTGTCGAAGCAGATGGGCTGGATGCCGCGGATGATCTTATCGCAGTCGATGCCCTTGGCCAGCAGCATTTCGTTGCAGGCGTCAAGGCTCTCCAGGCCGTTGGCCTTGAGGCAAGCCTCGATCTTGGGCATACGGCGATTCTGGGATTCAAAAGTTGCCATAATCTATGTTCCTCCCTCTCTTATTCTTCACGCGGGTCGATGTACTTGACAGCGCCCTGCTCGGCAGAGAAGCGGCCGTAGGTGCCGATATTCTTCTCGTAGGCTTCCTTCGGGTCCTTGCCGTGACGGATGTCCTCCATCATCTTGCCCAGACGGACGAACTGATAGCCGATGACCTGGTTGTCCTTGTCCAGAGCGGTCTTGAGGATGTAGCCCTCGGTCAGCTCCAGATAACGGACGCCCTTGGCCTTGGTGGAGAAAATGGTACCGGTCATGGAACGCAGGCCCTTGCCCAGGTCGTCCAGGCCAGCGCCGACAGGCAGGCCGTTCTCAGAGAAAGCGGTCTGGCTGCGGCCGTAGACGATCTGCAGGAACAGCTCACGCATAGCAACGTTGATAGCGTCGCAGACGAGGTCGGTGTTCAGAGCCTCCAGGATGGTCTTGCCGGGCAGGATCTCACCGGCCATAGCGGCGGAGTGGGTCATGCCGGAGCAGCCGATGGTCTCAACAAGGGCTTCCTCGATGATGCCGTTCTTGATGTTCAGGCTCAGCTTGCAGGTGCCCTGCTGGGGAGCACACCAGCCCACACCATGGGTGTAGCCGCTGATATCCTCAATTTTATACGCCTTGACCCACTGGCCCTCTTCGGGGATGGGCGCGGGACCGTGCTTGGGTCCTTTTGTGATCGGGCACATTGCGTTGACCTGTGCGGAGTATTCGATCATAATTTTCTCTCCTTTGCATATTGTTAGGCTTTTCACAGCTATCTTTATTATAAAGGGTCGAATCCTGTTTTTCAAGATGTTAGTTTAAGCTAACCTTTGGTTTTTTGGCATTTTCTCTGACCGGGCGGCATGGCAGGCGGCGGATGGGCATGGTGGAGCAAATAAAAAAGCCTCCCTTGTCAAAGGGAGGCTTTTCCTTAAAACAGAAACCCAAAGATCACCCGCGAGGCTGCACCGCAGACAGCCATCATCACAATGCCTGCCACAATCGGCGGCAGCCATTGCCGCAGCAGGCCGGGCTGCTGCACCGGCTCGGCAGATTTCGTCTTTTTGCCTTTGCCGTACCGTACAGGTTTCTCCGCCGTGGCGGAGTTTTCCTCCTGCTCCGGCGGCAGACAAAACACCTGCAAAAGCGCAAACAGCAGCATGATCTCGGGGAAAATCATCGACACGCGTATCGAGATGACCGCATGGGCCAGGTAGCTGACCAGCGCCAGTGTGACCGGGGCCACGCCGGGGCGCAGCCAGTTATGGGCGGCCTTGCGCAGGTGGGCGATCACAAACCACAGCCACGCGGCCAGCCCCGCCACGCCGGTGGTCAGCAGCAGTTCCAGGTACTCGTTGTGGGCGGCGTAAAAGGTGCGCATCCGCTCGGTGATGTCCGCGCCCGCCCACTGGGCCACCGCCGTGTGCATCATGCCGGGGCCGACGCCGAACAGCTTGCGCCACACAGGCTGCGCCAGCCAGCTTTCGGCGGTGATGCGCCAGGCCGTGCCGCGGTAGGTGCCCCAGTCATCGTTAAAAACCAGCAGGTCATCCAGGCGGCCCAGGCTGGGGAAGCCCGGCATAAAATTGGCAAGCAGCGTCAGCACTGCCGCGCCGAGCACAATGACCGCCGCCAGTGCCCGGCCCAGTTTGTACAGCGGCATTTCCCGCCCGCGCAGGGCAAACCGCAGCACGGCCCAGACTGCCAGACAGACCGTGAACCCGAACTGCGCCACATGACCCAGCGCCGCCAGCATTGGCTTACCGCCCTGGGTGTAGACATGGGTGCGCATATACTGCATCCACCCGGCGTGGAAGAAGAAAAACGCCCCGATGACCGCCAGCCGCCGCAGCGTGCGGGTGGTGAAGTTTTTCTGGCAGATGAGCACCAGCACCGCCGCGCCGATGCCCAAAGTCAGGCCCTCGGCGTCCACCACAGCCAGCGCTAACCCGCCAAAGAACGCAGGCACGCCGTAAAACAGTGTGTGTCGCACGCCCCGCGCGACTAAGAACGCATAGAACACCAGCGGCAGCGCGAACGCCATGAACCCGGAGCAGAAGTTTTTCTGCCCCAATGTCGAGAAAAACTGCGCGCGCTCCACGACCGCCGTGTCCGCATAGGTACCGATGAGGTCGATATTAAATATGTTGAGGACGTACAGCACCGTGACGATGGCGGTAGCAACGCCGACGCAGAAGGTCAGGCCGTTTAAAATTTTTTGCGGCGCAAAGGCGCGGACGGCCAGATAGCCCGCCGCCGTGAACAGCACCATCATACAGCCGCCGTAGTAGCCGCCCAACCCCCAGAAGGACGCCGCAGGCGACAGCGACAGCACCGTGGACAGCACGCCCGATGCCGTGACCGCCCCCAGTGCCCCGAGGCCGGGGTCGCTTTTCCAGGGCAGGCGACCCGGCATCGGCTTGGCACCGACGACGGCCAGCGCACCGAGCCAGAGCGCAAACGCCCAACTGACCGTGCAGATGCCGGTGAATTTGACAACACCGAGGTTGGAGAATTTATCGATATACAGTGGGAACGCACAGAGCGCCGCCACCAAAAATGCCGCGGCCGACTGTGCAGCCAGGCGGCGAAGCTGTTGGGTTTGGGTCATAGTGAAAACCTCTTAAAGCACGTAATTTATTGCCGGAGCTGCTATGTAGGGGCCGCACATGTGCGGCCCGCAACGCAACGGAAATCGACCGTCTGCGGGAAGGCCGCGGGCCGCTTATGCCCGGCCCCTACAAGTTCCCGGCAAATCCATATTGTACCCTGCCGCGCATAAAAATTCAACCATTCTCCACAGGTTTTACAAGACTGACACAAACCAGCCCCGCCGCAGCACATCCCCCGGCCAGCCAATGGCGGGCGGCCAGGGGCAGGGCCTGCGCCCCGATATAGCTCAAAATACTGCCGCCGCTCATGCCCAAGGCGATGAATCCATAGTTCACCCCGGCGTGGGACAGGCCGAACAGATCCGTGTTGAAGGACGGCTGCACGGCCGCGCCGCCGGAGTAGAAAAACGTAAGCACCGCATAGGCCGCCAACACCCACCACTGCCCCGCAAAGGCAAACCATGCGCTGCCCGCCGCAAGACCCAGGTACACGGCGTACAAAACCGGCTTGCGGCCCAGCTTGTCACTGAGGGCGGGCAGCAGCATCCGCCCCGCCGCACTGGCCGCCGACCCCAGCACGATACTGTACGGCGCGGCGCTCTCGGGCAGGCCGCGCTCGGTGGCAATTTTGAAAATTTCCGGGCTGAACAGCAGCACCGCCGGGGCGGACAGCGCTACCGCCGCCACACACAGCTTGTACTGCGGCGTGCGGAGCATCTGCTTGTAGTCAAAATCCGGCCCCGGCTGGGGCTTGCCGCTCTGGGGTTTAGGCGGCGGGTCTTGCAAAATCAGCGCCCCCGCACCGCAGACGACGAGCATGACCACCCCCAGCGCCGCAAAGCAAACGCGGATGCCCCACACCCCGCCGACGCCCTTGACAAACACCGTAAAAAACGCACCGGACAGCCCCATGGCCACCCCCGCCACGCCGGTGGCCCAGCCTTTTTTGTCCTGATACCATTTTTGGGCGCAGGCCAGCACCGCCGGGGCCAGAAACGCACTGCCCAGCCCGGCGGGCAGACTGTACACGACAAGAAACAATGCGGCGCTGGCGGGCGGCACGAACGCCGCCGCGAAGAACCCGCCCGCCAATAGGGCCGTGCCCCACAACCCGGCGAAACGCGGACCGCGGGCATCCTGCAGCAAACCGCCCACTGCGCAGCCCACACCATAGGCCGCGACCAGCACCGCAAACCCCAGCATAGCCTGCCCGCGGGAAAAGCCGTACCCCTGCATGACCGGCTGCTGGAACACGCCCCACGCCGCAGGGATGCCGGTGAGCAGCTGTGCCGCCGCCCCCGCCGCTAAAATATACGGCCCGCGATTTTGTTTTGGCACACGCATCCCCTCCCCTTTTCGGGATAGTATGCCCGGTTTGGATTGACAAAATGCGGTTTGGGCGATATGATTATATATAAAAAGCCTTCCCCTGTGGGGGAAGGTGGCCGAAGGCCGGATGGGGGCAGGCTTGCCTCTATTGCCCATTTGTAGGTCACTATGGCAAACGCGCCCCTCATCAGTCACCTTCGGTGACAGCTTTCCCCCAAGAGGGGGAGCCAATTTGCAATAAGGAGAACCACCATGAAGACACAACCTTTAAAAGGTATGCGCGATCTGCTCCCGCGGGAACAGGCGCTGCGTGATTATATCCAGGGCCAGATCCTGGCCACCTACCGCGCCGCAGGCTTCCAGCGCATCTCCACCCCGATTTTGGAGGACATGGAGAACCTGGACAAGAGCGACGGCGGCGATAATCTGAACCTGATTTTCAAGGTTCTCAAGCGCGGCGACAAGCTGGAGCACGCGCTGGCAAGCGGCAACGAGAAGCAGCTGTCCGACATGGGCCTGCGCTATGACCTGACGCTTCCGCTGTCCCGCTACTACGCGGCCAACCGCAACGAGCTGCCCAACCCCTTCAAGGTCATCCAGACTGACCGCGTCTACCGCGCCGAGCGCCCGCAGAAGGGCCGCCTGCGCGAATTCGTCCAGTGCGACATTGACATTCTTGGCGATTCTTCCCCCAACGCCGAGGTCGAGCTGATCGACGTGACGGCCCGCGCCCTGCTGAAGATCGGCTTTACCGGGTTCACCGTCAACATCAACGATCGCCGCATCCTGCGCGCCATGCTGGAAAAGATGGGCTTTGCCGAGGACCAGCTGGATTCCGTCTGCATCAGCTTTGACAAGATGGACAAAATCGGCGCGGACGGCGTCAAGGCCGAGCTGACCGAGAAGGGCTTTGCCCCCGAGGCCGTGCAGGCGCTGGACGACTTCCTGCGTGCAGGGGATTTCAGCCTGGACACCGTCGCCGCCAAGGTGGACGACGAGGCACTGACCGCCGACCTGCGCTATGTCATTGCCGCCAGCGAGAAGGTCGCAAACGGCCGCTACGGCATTGCCTACGCCCCCAGCCTGGTGCGCGGCCAGGGCTACTACACCGGTATGGTGTTTGAGGTCACCTGCCCGCAGTTCAGCGGTGCCGTGGCCGGCGGCGGCCGCTATGACAACATGGTCGGCAAGTTCATCGGCCAGCAGGTCCCGGCCGTGGGCTTCTCCATCGGGTTTGAGCGCGTCTGCGGCATTTTGCTGGAGCAGGGCTATCAGATCCCCGGCGCAAAGCCGAAGATGGCGCTGCTGTATTTGAAGGACGCCGACTTTGCCGCCGTGCTGGCCAAGGCTGAGCAGCTGCGCGCCGACTACGATGTGACCGTGCTGCCCCAGGCCAAAAAGCTGGGCAAGCAGTTCGGCACGCTGGAAGCCGCCGGGTACAACGCCGTTGCCTTTGCCGACAACGACGACGTCAAGCTGCTTGGGCAGAAAGCCGAATAAGCAACCAAAAATTTGTGGGATGTGCCAAAATTGCGGCACATCCCACTTTTTTGTATTTGGTTTGTAACACACAGCTGGCATTTTCCGTGTTATATTGGTGAAAAGGGAAATGCCTTCCCCCCGAGGGGAAGGTGGCCGAAGGCCGTATGAGGGGCGGCGTTCCCGACACCGAGCCGTAAAAAGGCGGCAAGACAAACTTGCCCACATCAGTCCGCTTCGCGGACAGCTTCCCCCTCAGGGGAAGCCTTTACGTAGAAAGGAGCATCCAACATGAAAAAGCGCATCACCCGTATCACCGCTGCGCTGGCCGCCGCCGCACTGCTGGCGGGCTGCGGCAGCATCAGCAGCAGCGACGGCGGCTACTACGCCAC
Organism: Gemmiger sp.; assembly: GCF_057431175.1. Lineage (NCBI taxonomy): Bacteria > Bacillati > Bacillota > Clostridia > Eubacteriales > Oscillospiraceae > Gemmiger > Gemmiger sp. The sequence goes on from NZ_DBMDDV010000004.1 coordinate 32,106, forward strand.
CGAGGCCGCCGCGCAGGAAAGCTGCAATTATGACAGCGCCGCAGGCGCGGTAGACAGCAGCCTGATGCCCGCCAACGCCGCCGAAGCCGCTACCGATGAGACCGCGCAGAAAATCATCTACAACGCCAGCCTGTCGATGGAATCCACCGACTTTGACGCCGCCCGCGAAACCCTGATGGCTGCGGTCGAGGCCAACAATGCATGGATGGAGTCCACCAGCGTTTACGGCACTGAAAAGGATCACGACCGCAGCGCCGACTACACCGTGCGGGTGCCGGTGGACAACTACCGCGCGTTTTTGGCTGCCGTGGGCGAGGCAGGCAGCGTGCGCAATGTCAGCGAGAATGCCCAGAACATCACCAGCAGCTACATTGATGTGGAATCCCGGCTGGCGGCACTGGAAGCCCAGCGCACCCGCCTGAATGAACTGGCAGACCAGGCCGAGACAACAGCGGATCTGCTGGAAATCGAGAGCCAGCTTTCCGATGTGCAGTACCAGTTGGAGAACTACACCCGCCAGCTGCGCAATATGGACCAGCAGGTCAGCTACTCGACCGTAGACATCTATCTGGAAGAGGTCGCAACCCTGACCCCGACCGGCGTGACCTTCACCGAGCGCATTGCCGATGCGTTCGGCGGCGGCTGGGACGCCTTCGTTGGGTTTGTGCAGGGGCTGGTCATTGCGCTGGTCTACCTGTGGCCAGTGGTGCTGATCGTCATTGCAGTCATTGCGGCTCTGCGATTCTGGCGCAAGCGCCATCCGAAAGCCCTCAAGGCCCCCAAAGCGCCCAAGCCCATCCAGACCCCGCCGCCAGCGGAGTATGCGGTGAAGAGCGATAACGAGCCGAAGCCGAAATATTGACAGAAACCACAAAAACCTGCCCAGCCGCGTGTATGCGGTTGGGCAGGTTTTTGTCTTGGTGTGCGGTAGGGGCGAGGCATGCCTCGCCCTGCACCTACCCGCAAAAGGGAATCCTGCGGGTAGGCCGCGGGCCGGGCATGCCCGGTCCCTACACAGCAGCCAAATTTTCAGGTTAGTCCTTCAGCGTCAGCGCGATGCTCAAATCCTTGAGCTGCTGCTCGTCCACCACGTCCGGTGCGCCGCTCATCGGCTCGCCGGCATTCTGCACCTTCGGGAAGGCAATGACGTCGCGGATGGAATCCTTCTTCAGCATCAGCATGACCATACGGTCCAGGCCGTAGGCCATACCGCCGTGCGGGGGTGCGCCGAACTTGTAGGCGTCCATCAGGAAGCCAAAGCTCTCGCGGGCCTTCTCCTCGGTGAAGCCCAGGGCATGGAACATACGATCCTGCAAAGCGGGGTCGTTGATACGCATGGAGCCGCCGCCCATCTCGACACCGTTCAGCACGATATCGTAGGCCACAGCGTGGCAGGCACCGGGGTCGCTCTCGACCTTGTCCAGGTCTTCGGCCTTGGGCAGGGTGAACGGATGGTGCATGGCCATCCAGCGGCCCTCCTGCTCGGAGTACTCGAACAGCGGGAAGTCAACGACCCACAGGAAGTTGAATTTGTCGGGGTCGATCAGGCCGTGCTTGCGGGCAATGTCCAGGCGGACCTGGCCCAGCGCGGTGCATGCCTTGACCCAATCGGTATCGCTGACCAGCAGCAGCACGTCGCCGGTCTCGGCGTTCAGTGCGGCATACAGCGCAGCTTTCTCGGCGTCGGTCAGGAATTTTTCAAAGCTGGAGGAAGTACCGTCGGCAGTCAGGCGGCTGTACGCCAGGCCCTTGGCACCGTAGGTCTTGGCGACCTCGCCCAGCTTATCGATGTTCTTGCGGGACAGCTTATCGGCCAGACCTTTGGCGTTGATGGCGCGGATGGTGCCGCCTGCTTCCAGCACGGCGGCGAAGGGCTTGAACTCGGTGCCCTTGAACACCTCCGTCACGTCCTGGATTTCCAGACCAAAGCGGGTGTCGGGCTTATCGGAGCCGAAGCGGCCCATAGCCTCATCCCAGGGCATACGGTAGAACGGCGTCTCGACGTCGACGTTCAGCATTTCCTTCCACAGGCGCTTGATCAGGCCCTCGTTCAGGGTCATGATATCGTCCTCGGAGACAAAGCTCATCTCCTCGTCCACCTGGGTGAACTCAGGCTGACGGTCGGCGCGCAGATCCTCGTCGCGGTAGCAGTGCGCCAGCTGGAAATAGCGGTCAAAGCCGGACAGCATCAGAATCTGCTTATAGAGCTGCGGGCTCTGGGGCAGGGCGTAGAAGTGGCCCGGCTGCACACGGCTGGGCACCAGATAGTCACGCGCACCCTCGGGCGTGGACTTGATGAGGGTAGGCGTTTCGATCTCGGTGAAGTGGTTCTCGCAGAAATAGTTGCGGATGATCTGCATGATCTTGCTGCGCAGCACGATCGGCTCGTGCATGGACGGGCGGCGCAGGTCAAGGTAACGGTAGCGCAGGCGCAGGTCGTCGTTGACGTTGATCTCGTCGCGCAGCTCAAACGGCGTGGTCTGGGCCTCGCTCAGGATGCGCAGCTCGGTAACGTAGAGCTCCACGTCACCGGTTGAAATCTTGTCGGTCTTGGCGGCGCGCTCGCGCAGCTTGCCGCGGCAGATGATGACGTACTCGCTTTTCAGGCTCTCGGCCTTGGCGAAAACGTCCTTGGGGGTATCCTCATCGAACACCAGCTGCAAAATGCCGGTGGTATCGCGCAGGTCGGCAAAGATGATGCCGCCCTTATCGCGGGCGCGGGCGATGGAGCCGCAGACGGTCATTTCCTGACCCGCCATGGCAAGGCTGACTTCCCCGCAGTAATTGGTACGGCGCAGGCTGCCCAAAGTTTCCATATTTCCAAATCCCCTTTACGGTTTTTTCTACTCTAAAAACCTATTATACCGCGCTGTCCTGCGTTTGGCAAGGGGCGCGGGGCGAAAGGCTGAGAAAATCCGCGTAAAATGTTTTCAAAAGTGTATTGACAAGCGGGGCCGGACTTGCTATAATAGTAGGGCTGTGAGACCCACAGTGCAATAGATGTGCCCGTAGCTCAGTTGGTAGAGCATCTGACTTTTAATCAGAGGGTCCAGGATTCGAGTTCCTGCGGGCGCACCAAAAACCGCTTGAAGCCGCAAGGTTTCAAGCGGTTTTTTGCATTATACAACAGCAAGGACGAAATTTGCATTTCTGTATAAAATTTTATGGTTTTCGTCTTGCAAATTTGGCGCGTGTTGAGTATAATAGGGCTAATGATATCTTGTAAAGGGGAGAATTGAAATGCCGATCTCTGAACCAACCGCCGTATTTTCCATCCGTGATGACCGTGATATGGAGATCAAGCAGGCGGTGCTGCAAGTGTACCGCGCGCTGGAGGAGAAGGGCTACAACCCCATCAATCAGCTCGTCGGCTACATCCTGTCGGAGGATCCGACCTACATCACGACCTACAAGAACGCCCGTGCCATCATCCGCCGCATTGACCGCGACGACCTGCTGCAGGCGCTGGTTCGCGATTTTGTGAAGCATTAAAGGTTTGGCAAAAAATTCCCGCATATCCGATTTGGATATGCGGGAATTTTTGTAGCTAAAGCCTTCTCCCTCGGGAGAAGGTGGCCCGCAGGGCCGGATGAAGGGGAATCACGGGCAGGCTGCCCCTCATCAGTCCGCTTCGCGGACAGCTTCCCCCAAGTGGGAAGCCTTTTTTCTTATTCCGCAAAAAACGCGTTCTGCACGGCGTTCAGGACAGCGGCACGGCCGGCGGTAAAGTTGACGCCGCCCTGCAGGTAGCAGGTGTAGGGGGCGCGCAGCGGGCCGTCGCAGCTGATTTCGATCGTACTGCCCTCGGTAAAGCTGCCGCTGGCCATGACGACCTTGTCCGTGTAGCCCGGCTCGTCGGCGGGTTCGGGGCTGGCGAAGCTGTCCACCGGGCTGTTGTGCTGAATGCCCGCGCAGAAGCCAGTCAACGCGGCGGCACTGCCCGAGTCAAAGCAGGTCACAATATCGTTGTGGTCAGCCGTATAGCGCGGTACCGGGTTGACGCCCGCCAGTTCCAGCAGACACTGGGCATAAATCGCGGTTTTCAGCGCCTCGCAGACAACACCGGGCGCGTAGTAGAAGCCCAGGAAGGTATCCCGCAGGCTGTCCTGGGTGCAGCCCAGGTCGCCGCCGATGCCGGGAGCTGTGAAGCGGTGGCTGCACTTTTCCACCAGGTCGCGGCGGCCCGCAATGTAGCCGCCGGTGGGGGTGATACCGCCGCCGGGGTTCTTGATGAAGCTGCCTGCCATGATGTCCGCGCCGAAGGATACCGGCTCGGCGGTCTGGGTGAACTCGCCGTAGCAGTTGTCCACAAAGATCACAGCGTTGGGGTTGGCCCTGCGGGCGGTGTCGGCCACCTTTTGAATCGTCGCCAGGTCAAAGGCGTTGCGCTGGGTGTAGCCGCGGCTGCGCTGAATGTGCACCACTGTCGCGGTCTTGGCCTTCTCGGCAATCAGGTCATAGTCGGGCGTAAAGTCCGGCAACAGCGGGCACTCGTCGTAGTTTACACCGAACTCCCGCAGCGTACCGCAGCCCTTGCCCGCATCACCGATGCCGATGACGCCTTCCAGCGTGTCATAGGGGCGGCCGGTGGCGGCCAGCAGGGTGTCACCGGTGCGCAGCAGGCCGAACAGCGCCACGGTCAGCGTGTGGGTGCCGCTCATAAACTGCGGGCGCACGAGGGCGGCCTCGGCCCCCATGCAGCGGGCAAAGACCTCTTCCAGCTTGTTGCGGCTGTCGTCCCACACGCCGTAGCCGCTGGACCCCCAGAAATGCCGCGCCTCGACGCCGCAGTCGGTGAAGGCGCGCAGCATTTTCAGCTGGTTGTAGTCGCGAATCTCCTCCACATGGGCAAACTGCGCACGGCAGAGGTCAAGGGCTTTGCGGTCCAGCGCCAGCACTTCGGGGCGCAGGTCATAAAATTGTTCGATCATTGAGTATTCCAATCTGTACTATAATGTTGAATTTTGCCGATCTGTAAAAATCCTAGCTGGGCATAAAAATCGCACAGTTCCGGGAAACAGGCGAACCGCACAGTGCGGTCGGCGGCCAGCTCGTTGGCAAGGCTCACGATGAGCCACCGGGCCAGTCCCCTGCCCCGCCAGGCGGGGTCGGTAACACCCGCGGCCATGTAGCATTCGGCAGGGGATGCCTCATAGCAGCCCACGGTGCAGACAGGCTTGCGACCGTGCAGCAGGGCACGGCAGTTACCCACGCCATGGGCCAGCGCCGTGCAGGCGGTGGAGTAGAACTCGTCAGCCTCGGCGTCACTGTCAGGAAACACCAGGCGGCTGATGGGCAGCATCGACGGCGCTTTGTCCAGCATCAGTTCTGCCGGGGGCGCTGGCGGCAGGGGCAGCGTGCGCCCCCGGGGCAGTTCCCACAGGGCCAGCGGCGCGGCGGGTCGCCAGCCGTCAAGGGCCAGCGGATGCTCGCTGCGCAGCGTATCGGCGTGGAGGAATTGCAAGAAACCCCGCAGTTCCTCCCGGGCGTCGCCACCCGCGTCTCCGCCGGGCAATTCGCCGCAGAGCACAGCCGAGCCGCCCCGCAGTTCCAGCACAGCCGAGCCGGGCAGCAGGTAGAACGCCCACCCGCTGGCCGGGTGCTGGCCAAATAAATTCAGATGCGTGCCGAGGTTGGCCGCAAAGTAGGGCTTATCGGCAAGGCGGCGGAGGTATTCTGCGCGGAGAGCGGAGGTAGAGGCGGATTGAATCATTTCAGTGCATTCACGATATTCTTGTAATCCTTCCCGCGCACCTCAAAGTTAGGGTACAAATCAAAGGACGCGGAGGCGGGCGACAGGCTGACCACGTCGCCGGACTTTGCCGCGGAACGCGCCAGCTCAACAGCGTGCTGCATATTGTCGGCGTGCAGGATCGTCAGGCTGCTCTCGGCAAAGCCCGGGCACTCGCGGACAGCCTTCTCGATGCGGGGGCCGGTCGCGCCCATCAGCACCAGCGTCTTGACGTGGGCCAGAATCTCCGGGGCCAGCGGCTCATAGGGGATCTTCTTATCATAGCCGCCCGCGATCAGAATAATTTTCTGGTCAAAGCTGCGCAGACCCGCGATCGTGCGCGTCGGGCTGGACGCGATGGAGTCATTGTAGTAGGTCACGCCGTCCAGCGTGCGCACCGGCTCAATGCGGTGTTCGACGCCGGTGAAGGTCGAGCCGACCTGACGCATGGCCTCGATGGGCACACGGCCCCAGACGGCGGCACAGGCGGCCAGCAGGTTTTCCACATTGTGCAGGCCGCGCAGTTTAATATCCTTGCGGGGCAGAATCGGCGTTACCACGCCGTTCTCGGCATAGCAGAGCGTGTCGTCGCTTTCCCGCAGGAACGCACCGTTGTCCGTCTCGTGCAGGCGGGTGAACCAGACCTGCTCGCCCTTGCAGTCGCTCTGCATACTGCGGGAAACGTCGTTCTCATAGCCCAGCACGGCGCGGCAGGGCGGGGTCTGCCACAGCAGAATGTTCCGCTTGGCGTCGATATACTCCTGCATATCCTTGTGATGGTCCAGGTGGTTGGGGGTGACGTTGGTCACGACCGCCACCTTCGGGCTGCGGCGCATACTGATGAGCTGGAAGCTGGACAGCTCGACGACCGCCACCGCGTCGGGGGTGACGTCGGACAGCTGGGGCAGCAGTGCCGCACCGATGTTGCCGCCCAGGAACACCCTGCGGCCTGCGGCTTCAAACATCTTGGAGATCAGCGTCGTGGTGGTGGTCTTGCCGTCAGAGCCGGTCACGGCCACGATTTCGCAGGGGCAAAACGCAAAGAAAAGCTCCACCTCGCTGGTGACCAGTGCACCGGCAGCCTTGGCGGCCTGCAGCTCGGGCTTGTAGTACTCGTAGCCCGGCGTGCGCATGATGATATCCTGTCCGGCAAAGCCGTCGGTGTAATGCTCGCCCAGGCTCAAATTCACATTCAGGCGGCGCAGCGTGTCGGCGTAGTCGCCGAAGTCGTCCAGGCTCTTTTTCTGGTCGCAGAGCGTGACCTGCGCGCCCAGTTCCACAAACTGCGCAATGCAGCGCTTGTGGCTGACACCAGCACCGATAAAGGCAACCTTTTTGCCCTTGATAAGTTCTTGCAGCTGTTCGATCGGCAGCATAATAATCTCTCCCCTGCTTATAATCTAACCACATTATATACGAAATGCCGTATTCCTGCAACAAAATTCGGCCCGCCGAAGCGAGCCGAGGTGGGATTTATTTTGCGCTTACTGCTCGCCGCCCATGGGGATGCCGTGCTTGTCCAGCAGGGCGCGGATCTTCGTCATCGGGTCGATGATGGAAGAAACGCTCTTGTCATGGTTGATGGCGGCGATGAAGTAGGCGGTGTACTTGGAGACGTCCACGTCATAGTACCACTCGCGCTCCAGCAGCTCCGGCTTGCGGTAGGTCAGGTTCGTGCCCAGCACAGCCTTGATGATGCCGTCGTTGTAGGCCTTGTCGAACTTCTCGAGACCGGCGGTGAACAGCGGGAAGGTGCAGCAGGTGAAGATGTTGCGGGCACCGCGCATCTTCAGCTCATAGGCGATATCCAGCATGGACTCACCGGAGGCGATGATGTCATCGGCGATGAACACGTCCTTACCCTGCACGCTCTCGCCCAGGTACTCATGGGCAACAATGGGGTTGCGGCCATTGACGATGCGGCTGTAATCGCGGCGCTTGTAGAACATGCCCAGGTTGCAGCCCAGCACGCTGGAATAGTACATATTGCGGTTCATCGCGCCCTCGTCCGGGGAGACGATCATGAAGTTGTCCTTGTGGAAGGAGACGTCCGGCACGTGATGCAGCAGGCACTTGAGCACCTGGTAGGTGGGCATGACGTTGTCGAAGCTCATGGTGGGCACGGCGTTCATGACGCGGGGGTCATGGGCGTCAAAGGTGATGATGTTCTTGACGCCGACGTCGCGCAGCTGCTGCAGCGCAAAAGCGCAGTCCAGGCTTTCGCGGCTGACGCGGCGATGCTGGCGGCCGCCGTACAGGCTGGGCATGATAACGCTGATGCGGTGGGCGCGGCCTGCAACAGCCTGGATCAGGCGCATCAGGTTCTGGAAGTGGTCGTCCGGGGAGAGGTGGTTCTCATAGCCGAACAGCTGGTAGGTAACGCTGTAATTGCCCGGATCGACGAAGATATACAGGTCGTCGCCGCGGGTCGAGGCCTTGACCAGGCCCTTGGCGTCGCCGGACTGGAAACGCGGGCAGTCAGACGGGATGATGAAGGTGTCAACATCGGTGTTGCCGACTTCACGCGCCCAGCGGACAAGGTGACTATCAACGAGTTTGCAAAGTTCCTCTGCACCGGGGCAGGCGATCAGGCCGAGATCAGCGATCGCATCCTCCTTGGCAAAGAAATCACGCGGGCCAAGATTCTGTTCAGCCATTACAGGTACTCCTTACTTCCATCTTGTATTCATTTGCGGCGGGGCGGCGCGGCGTGCCGCAATGCCCCATTTACTAGTATTGTAGCACAGCGGCGGGATAAAATCAGCCCTGCAAGGCAAGAATTTCAGCAATTTCTACATTTTCCGCACTTTAGACATTGTGTTGGCCGCGGCCAACAAAAAATTCTGTCGGATTTTACAAAAAATTTGCAAAGGGAATTTTCACAAACATTTACAGTAACATTTTATCGGTCAGCTGGCGCCGTAGGAGCGGGGCTCTGCTCCTACAAAAAGGCTCCTGCTGGAATCCAGCAGGAGATTTCATTCTATTTACTTCTCGTTCTCGTCCTGGACTTTGCGGGGGGTCAGGCGGACTTCCTGGACGCGGCGGTTGGTGGCGCGGGTGACGGTGCCATCAAAGTCGCCCCAGATGAACTTATCTCCTACCTTGGGCAGGCGGCTGAGCTTTTCCTGAACCAAGCCGCCGATGGCAACAGCGTCGATATCATCATCCTCTTTGATGCCCAGTTCCTCGGCGGTGTCGTCCACGCTGGCGCTGCCGGAGACAAGCCAGCTGCCGTCGGACTGCTGGCGGACATCCTCGACCACGTCGTCATGTTCGTCCCAAATCTCACCGACCAGCTCCTCCAGAATATCCTCCAGCGTGATGATGCCCGCCGTGCCGCCGTACTCATCGACGACGACGGCCATGTGGTGCTTGCTCTCGCGCAGGGTGCGCAGCAGCGCGGAAATCTGGGTCACGCTGGTGGTGTAGAGCGTCGGGCCAATCAGGTTCTCCAGCTTGACGTTCTTGTCGTGTTTTTGCAGAGCCGCAAAGCAGTCCTTCTCATGCACCACGCCGATGATGTTATCGATCGTGTCATGGTAGACCGGCAGACGGGAATAGCCGCTCTCGGCAAAGCGCTCGATGACCTCGTCCATCGGGGTATCGTCCTCGACGGCGACCACATCCACGCGGGGGGTCAGCACATCCTGGGCCTCGACGTCGTCAAACTCGATGGCACTGCGGATCAGCTCGCTTTCGCGATTGGTCAGCTCGCCGTCCTTCTCGGCTTCGCTGACCATCGTGACCAGCTCGCCTTCGGTGATGGTGTCTTTCTCGCCAGTGTCAAACCGCTTGGCGAGGAACTTTTTCCACGCACCGAACAGGGCGTTCAGCGGCGTAAAAATCGTGACCAACGCACTGAGCACCGGGGCAAAGGCCATGGCCAGGGTTTCGGGCATTTCTTTTGCCATGCTCTTGGGGGTGATCTCGCCGAAGGTCAGGACCAGCAGGGTCATGACGATCGTGGAGACCGTGGGGCCGTATACACCGCCCACCAAGCGGGTAAACAGCACGGTGGCAAGCGAGGACGCACCGATGTTCACGATATTGTTTCCAATCAGAATGGTGCTGAGCAGGCTGTCATAGCGCTCGACCAGGGCCAACGTATGGGCGGCTTTCTCGTCACCATCATCCGCTTTGCTTTTCAGACGAATCTCGTTCAGCGAATTGTACGCTGTTTCGGCCGCTGAGAAAAACGCGGATAAACCAATCAGAACTATCAGTGCGACGATCATAAATGTACTGCCATCGTCCATGGGGGAACTATCAACTCTTTCTATTCTTTATTTATGTGCAAAAATACACATTTTAGCTATTATATCATAGATATGCGGGATACGCAAAGGGTATACCGTCAAATTTGGGTAAAAACGTCTATTTATCTATATTTGGAGTTTCTTCGGTTCCTTCTTTGCAAAGAAGGAACAAAAATCGCCCCGACCCAACCGGGCCGGGGCGGCACTGCCTATGCAGATTTACTTTTTCTTATCTGTGCGAAGGACAACCGTGATGCCAAGGCCAACAATCGCGACCAGCATCACAATGACCAGCGCCACAGCCGGGAAATTGTCGCCGGTCTGCGGGATGGTCGTTGCAGCCCGGGCCGCTGCCGGGGCGGCAGTCGGCGCAGGGGCGGGCGTGGCCGTGGGTGCGGCGGTCGCCGTCGGGGCCGGGGTTGCGGTGTTCTCCGGCGCGTTGTCGTCAGTGCTCGGCGCTGCCGTCGGCGCGGGCGTCACAATGGGCGTCGGTGTCGGGGTCGGCGTGGTATCGGGGTTCGTCTTGGGGTCAACCGGGTCAGGCGTGGTTTTTTCCGTGACCGTCAGGGTGCCGCATTGGGTGGTAATGTTGTAGTTGCCTGCCTTCGTGTTGCTGTTCAGCGTGTAGTTGAATTTATTCTCGGAAGAACCAACTTCGGTCTGCGTGCCGGTGACGGTGTAGGTCGCACCCTCACCGTTCACGAAACCTTCCGCCGTAACGGTGTTGTTCGTCAGCGCAGTTCCGTCGTATTCTTTCTCGGCGCTGCCGCTGGTCAGCGTAACATCGCGCGGGGTGATGGTGTAGGTAGCCTGGCCGACGACATCCCGCGGTTCCGTCTTGGTCTTCCCTTCAAAATCAGTCAGGGTAACAATAACTTCCTGCTTGGCATAGAGTGTATAACTACCAGCATCGACAAACTTAAACCCACTTAATTCTGTTGTCCAAGAATTTTTATCAGTTGAGTACTGAATCGGACTCTCGAAATTCAAAAATTCTTTATACTGCGTCGCGTATGTATCTGACAATGCCACATTATTTAGTGCGAAGGACGCTTCTTTCACATCAATGGGCCGTCCATCATACACCTTTGAATCACCCTCAATGGAGAGACTGCCCCATAAAGCATCCAGTGTATAGGCTTCGTTGTTCTTATAGTAGTATACTATTTTCGAGCCAGCCTCACGGATTGCTGCGAGTTGATCACCACGTTTTTTATCTCCCCACCCCAAAAATGTATGTTCACTTAGTACGGGCACCAAAGTGGTAACAGTGGTTTCAGCGCCCTTTTTTACACGTGTCATTTCTCTATATTTTGTTTTTCCATTATCCTTATATTGTTCCACATTATAAGGATACGTTTCCTTTCCGTTTCCATCTAGCGGCCATTTCGCATCTTCACTACTCAAATAATAGCCAAAATAACCTGACGCCTTCTCCTCGCCCTGCACTGTGCCATCCTTCGTGACGCTAATGTTTGCACCATCTGTATTAGACTCCTGCCCACCGGACGGATCAGCAAATGCCGTAGTGCCAAAGCTAAAGAGCAAACACGCTGTCAAAAGTACAGCAATCAAATGTTTTTTCATACCCGATTTACTTCTCCTTTTTACATATTTACGCTGCTGTTCCTGCGCTATGGAACTGCTCATTGCCTTTTAGAAGCGATCTTATAATGCGCATTCTATATAACAAATATAGAATACATAAAATCAATACAACAGTCAAGAGTTATTTGCAATTATGTTTCAAATCAGCATCATGAACAAATACAAAAGCCTGTTTTGTGCACTTTTTCAGTAGTATCTATTACAGTTTTTACGGATTGTATGACAATTTTTCCACTTTGTCAAATCATGTAAACGCACATATATTGCTCCACGCATTTGTACGGTTTCACTGCGCAAAAGACTTACGGCATCGGTTGTAGGGGGCGGCGTCCTCGACGCCCCGCCGCAAAAACAAAAAACACCGCTCACCCTTTCGGGCAAACGGTGTTTTTCTATCAACTTATCTGATTAAATCAGACCAGCTCAATAATTGCCATCTCGGCGGCGTCGCCGCGACGAGGGCCGGTCTTGTAGATGCGGGTGTAGCCGCCGTTGCGGTCAGCATACTTGGGGCCGATCTCATCAATGACCTTCTTGGCAACGTCCTCCTTGGTGATGTAGGAGAAGACCTGACGCTTTGCGTGCAGATCGTCCTGCTTACCAAGGGTGACCATCTTCTCGGCCATGGAACGAACTTCCTTGGCGCGGGTAACGGTGGTCTCGATCTTGCCGTTCTCAAACAGGTAGGTCACCATAGCGCGCAGCATAGCGTTGCGGCTGTCGGTGGCACGACCGAGTTTACGGGTACCGGGCATTTCGATTCACTCCTTATCAATAGAATCCGCGTGTCGCGGGGGGTTAGTTTTCGTCTTCCTTGGTCAAAGAGAAACCAAGGCTGTCCAGCTTTGCCATGACCTCTTCCAGAGACTTGCGGCCCAGGTTGCGGACCTTCATCATCTCATCCTCGCTCTTGCCGATGAGGTCACCCACCGTGTTGATGCCGGCGCGCTTGAGGCAGTTGAAGGAACGGACGCTCAGGTCCAGCTCCTCAATGGTCATCTCAAGGGCCTTCTCACGGCCCTGGTCGTCATTGTCCACCATGATCTCGGTTTCGCCGGTCTCATCGCAGAGGTTGACAAACAGGTTCAGGTGCTCAGTCAGCACGCGGGCCGCCAGGCTCAGGGCCTCCTGCGCGTTGCAGGTGCCGTCGGTCCAGACTTCCATAATCAGCTTATCGAAGTCGGTGATCTGGCCTACGCGGGTACGGTCAACGGTGTAGTTGACCTTGAGGACAGGGGTATAAATGCTGTCCACAGGCAGGGTGCTGACGTCGTTTTTCTCGATCAGCGCCTGCTTGTTGCGCTCGGCGGGGACATAACCGCGGCCCTTGTCAAAGGTCAGCTCCATGACCAGCTTAGCACCCTCGCCCAGGGTGGCGATGTGCCACTCGGGGTTCAGGATCTCCAGGTCATCGCCGCCCTTGATGGTGCCGGCAGTGACCTCGCAGGGGCCAACGGCCTCGACGCGGACGGTCTTGGGGCTTTCGCCGTAGATCTTAGCGGCGATGCCTTTGAGGTTCAGGACGATCTCGGTGACATCCTCGCGCACGCCCTCGATGGTGGAAAACTCATGCACCACGCCGTCGATCTTGACGCTGGTGACAGCCACACCGGGCAGAGAGGACAGAAGCACACGACGCAAGCTGTTACCCAAAGTCGTGCCGAAGCCGCGCTCGAGGGGCTCGACGACGAACTTACCGTAACGGCCATCCGGGGAAAGGGCAGCCGTTTCGATCTTGGGGCGTTCGATCTCCATCATAAAAACCCTCCTTGTTAAGCCGACGCTAGGCAGCGCCGGTTCGGTTGGAAAAATCGTAGAAAACAGTTAAGAGGATTACTTGGAGTACAACTCGACGATGAGGTGCTCAGCGATGGGCACATCAATGTCCTCACGAACGGGCAGCTTGGTGACAGTGCCCTTCAGGGCGTTCTTGTCGCGCTCCAGCCAAGAAGGCAGCAGAACGACAGGAGCTTCCTCGCCCAGCAGCTTGCTGAACTTGACGGAAGAACGGCTGGACTCGATGACTTCGATCACATCGCCCGCCTTAACCTGGTAAGAGGGGATGTTGACACGCTTGCCATTGACAGTGAAGTGGTTGTGGGAAACCAGCTGGCGGGCGTCGCGGCGGGTCTTGGCAAAGCCCAGACGGTAGACGACGTTGTCGAGACGGCGCTCGACCAGGACCAGCAGGTTGACACCGGTCTGACCGGGCATGCGGGAGGCCTTCTCGTAGTAGGTATGGAACTGGTTCTCCAGGATACCGTAGACGAACTTGACCTTCTGCTTCTCGTTCAGCTGGGTGGCGTACTCGCTCTTCTTCTTTCTCATCTGGCCGCCGGGGTTACGATTGGTGGTCTTTTTGCCATAACCCATAACAGCAGGAGAAATGCCGAGAGCACGGCAGCGCTTAGCGATAGGTTGGGTATTCTTAGCCATATCTCATGTTCTCCTTTCAATCAAACGCGGCGGCGTTTGGGCGGGCGGCAGCCATTGTGGGGGATGGGGGTCACGTCACGGATCATGGTGACCTCCAGGCCGGTTGCCTGCAGGGCGCGGATAGCGCTCTCACGGCCGGAACCGGGGCCCTTAACGTAGACCTCAACGGTCTTCATGCCATGCTCGATGGCGGCCTTGGCAGCGACCTCAGCAGCGCTCTGCGCAGCGTAAGGAGTGCTCTTACGGGAGCCACGGAAGTTCAACGCACCAGTGCTGCACCAGGAAACGGTGTTGCCCTGGGTGTCGGTGATGGTCACGATGGTGTTGTTAAAGGTGCTCTGGATGTGAGCAGCACCGGCGCTGATATTCTTGCGCTCTTTTTTCTTAGTGCGGGTTTTTGCCGCAGTAGCTTTGTTAGCAGCCATGTCTCAGTTCCTCCTTACTTCTTTTTGTTAGCGACAGTGCGCTTGGGACCTTTGCAGGTACGCGCATTGGTCTTAGTGCGCTGGCCGCGGCAGGGAAGACCCTTGCGATGGCGCACACCACGGTAGCACTGGATCTCGGTCAGACGCTTGATGTCAAGCGCGACGTTACGGCGCAGGTCGCCCTCTACCATGATGTTGTTTTTGTCGATGTAGTCGCGGATCTTGGCCTCTTCATCAGCAGTCAGATCCTTGACGCGGGTATCAGGGTTAATTCCGGTACCGGCGAGAATCTCGTCGGCAGTGGACTGGCCAATGCCGTAAACATAAGTCAGACCAACCTCGATCCGCTTCTCGCGAGGCAGATCAACACCAGCAATACGTGCCATAAAGCACCTCCATTAGTAACATCCCATGTCCTGGTCGGGGCCTGCGCCGGGAATCTACGCACTTGGCCCCCAAGCGTTTTGGGTACGGTTTCCGCGGAATGCTCCGCGGACCTTTAGCCCTGACGCTGCTTATGCTTCGGATTGGCGCAGATGATCATCACGCGGCCTTTGCGCTTGATGACCTTGCACTTCTCGCAAATGGGTTTCACGGAAGGTTTTACCTTCATGATGTTAACCTCCTTTATAACACAAGGCGCTTCTTATTTGGAACGCCAGGTGATCCGGGCTTTGGTCAGGTCGTAGGGAGACATTTCCATCGTGACCTTGTCGCCGGGCAGGATGCGGATGAAGTTGGTCCGCAGCTTGCCGGAAATGTGAGCCATAACCACATGGCCGTTGGGCTTACCCTCTTTGTTGAGGAGTTCAACCTTGAACACAGTGTTGGGCATGGCCTCCCGAACGATACCTTCTACTTCGATGACATCTTCTTTAGACAAGCTGATTGCCTCCTTGAAGGGTTCCGTCAGTTCTGCGCCGCGTCATAGGCGCGGATGGCATCCCTGAGTTGTTGATCGCTTTTCAGAAGCTCGTTCTCAAGAACGGTGGTCGTAGGTGCAACGTGCTGTATCTTTTTGCGTTTGGGGTTGTCCAGCTTGTGCAGGTCCCCATCCGCAACCAGAAGCATCGATCCATCCACAGCCAGAACAGCCAGCGTGCGGGTCTTATCCCGCCCGGCCTTTGAGCGGACCAATTGGCCTTTTACAAAGTCCATCCGGGTTCCTCCCAGCCGTGGGTCAGGACCTCGGCACCGGCCGTGGTGATGGCCATGGTGTGCTCAAAATGAGCCGCCAGGCCGCCGTCACACGTTTTGACCGTCCAGCCGTCCTTCAGCGTCTTTACCGCGTACTTGTACTGGCAGACCATCGGCTCAATGGCAATGCACATACCCGGCACCAAGCGCGGACCGCGCCCGGCGTTGCCGAAGTTCGGGACTTCGGGATCCTCGTGCAGCTCCTTGCCGACGCCATGGCCGACAAAGGTGCGGACGACCGAGAAGCCGTTCTCCTCAACATAGGTCTGTACTGCGTGGCCGATATCCCCTACCCGGTTGCCGCCGCGCGCCATCTCAATGCCGCGATGCAGGCTCTCTTTGGTAACATCCAACAGCCGCTGGGCTTCCAGGTCGAGCTTGCCGCACCCATAGGTGCAGGCATTATCGCCGTTGAAGCCGTCTATCTTGCAGCCGGTATCGATCGAAACGATGTCACCGGGGCGGATCTGCTGCTGTTTTGAGGGGATACCGTGAATGACGGTGTCATTCACGCTGATGCACGCCGTGGCCGGAAAGCCGTACAGGTGCAGGAAGTTGGGTCTTGCACCGTGGCGCACGATAAAGTCGTAGATGATTTTGTCGATCTCAGCGGTAGTGATACCGGGTTCGATCGCTTCGCCACCTGCTTTCAAGGCAGCTGCGCTGATAGCGCAAGCCTTGCGCATTTTTTGCAGCTCGGCAGCATTTTTGATTTGGATCATGGATGATTAAGCCTCCAAAAGCTTGAGAAGGAACGCCGTAGTGGCCTCAATGGAGCCCTGGTCGGGCACCTCCACGAGCTTGCCGCGCTGGCGATAGAACTCGACCAGCGGTTCAGTCTGCTCATGGTAAGCCTTCAAGCGATCCAGTACGGTGGCAGGCTCGTCATCCTTGCGGATGGCCAGCTCACCGCCGCAGCGGTCACAAACGCCCTCTTTGGCGCTGGGTTTGTTTACGATGTGGTAGCTGGCGCCGCACTTTGCGCAGACGCGGCGGCCGGACATACGGCGGGTGATGGCCTCGTCGGGCACGATCAGGTTCACGACCTTATCGATGTCCACGCCCATCTGCTCCAGGGCCTCGCCCTGAGCGATGGTGCGCGGCATACCGTCGAGGATAAAGCCCTTCTCGCAGTCAGGCTCTGCCAGGCGCTCTTTCACGATGCCGACGATAACATCGTCAGGCACCAGAGCACCGGCATCCATAAAACTTTTTGCCTTTTTGCCCATCGGCGTGCCTTCCTTGACGGCGGCGCGCAGAATGTTGCCGGTGGAAATGGTCGGGATGCCCAGCTTATCGCAGAGGATCTCTGCCTGGGTACCCTTGCCAGCGCCGGGAGCGCCCAAAAGGATCAGTTTCATCGCACATTCCCTTTCTCTTATTCCAAGAACCCTTTGTGGTAACGGGCGGTCATATAGCCTTCCAGAGAACGGCCGGTCTCAAGCGCCACACCCACGACGATCAGCAGCGTAGTACCACCCAGCTGGATGGAAGTGCCGGTGATGTTGCCGAGGATGATGGGGAAGCCAGCAACGATGGCCAGGAAGATCGCGCCGATCAGAGTGATCTTGGACAGGGTCTTCGTGATGAAATCGCTGGTGGGCTTGCCCGGACGGATGCCGGGAATGGTACCGTTGTTTTTGCGAAGCTGGTTGGCAATGTCCACGGGGTTGTACTGGATCGCAACGTAGAAGTAGTTGAACGCGACGATCAGCAGCACGTAAACGATGAGGTAAAGAACGCTGTTGTAGTTAAACACGCTGAAGAAAGCGTACAGCGCCGGATGCGAAGCTGCATCCAGATTGATGAACCGGAAGATCAGACCGGGCAGGCTGCACAGCGTCGAAGCAAAGATGATGGGCATAACGCCGGTCATGTTCACTTTAATGGGGATGTAGCTGGCCTGACCACCATACATCTTGCGGCCCATAACGCGCTTGGCGTACTGGACCGGGATGCGGCGCTCTGCGTTCGTCAGGATGACGACGAAGACCACAGCGACCAGAGCCAGGACAACCAGCAGAGGCAGCATGATGTAGAAGAACGGCTCACCGTTCTGGGCGCGGGCCAGAATGTTGGTCGTAGCAGTGTAAATGCTGGACCAGCGGGCCACGATGCCTGCGAAAATCATCAGCGAGATACCGTTGCCGATACCCTTGCTGTCGATCTGGTTGCCCATCCAGGCGCAGAGCTGAGAGCCTGCCGTGAAGGCCAACACGATGACGACCGCGCTGAAGATGCCCGCAAAGCCCTCGGTGTAAGACAGAGCGCCCATATTGCGGATGATGAAGTAGTAGCCGATGGACAGCATCAGACCGATGCCCGCGCCAACATAGTTGGTGATGCGGCGCATCTTGCGCTGGCCCTCCTCACCTTCCTTGGTGAGGTTTTCCAGATACGGAATGGCTACCGCCAGCAGCTGCATAATGATGGAGGCGTTGATGGCGGGCTGCACACCCAGGGCGAACAACGTGCATTCGCTCAGAGCGCCGCCGCTCATCATATTCAGATACTCCAGCATATCGCCGGTGCCGCCGGCAAACATCGAGGTCAGTGCGCCTGCGCTGATGTACGGCACAGGAATCGCACAGCCAAGACGGAACAGGACGAGGATCAGAAGGGTGAACAGAAGACGCTTGCGCAGATCTTCAATCTTCCATGCGTTACGGAAGGTTTCCAGCACCTTACATCACCTCAGCCTTCCCGCCCGCTTTCTCGATTTTTTCCTTGGCGGAGGCTGTATAAGCAGCGACCTTGACATTGACAGCCTTGGTCAGCTCGCCGTTGCCCAGCACCTTGACGCCGTCCAGCGTCTTGGAGATGATGCCGGCCTTCAGCAGGGCCTCGGTATCAACGGTAGAACCGGCCTCGAACTTCTCGAGGTCAGACACCTTGATGGTAACATACTTGGTTGCGAAAATGTTGTTGAAACCGCGCTTCGGCAGACGACGCTGCAGAGGCATCTGGCCGCCTTCGAAGCCAGCCTTCTTGACGCCGCTGCGGGCCTTCTGGCCCTTGTGGCCGAAGCCAGCGGTTTTGCCGTTGCCGGAACCAGCACCGCGGCCCTTGCGGGTCACGGCCTTGCGGGCACCAGCGGAAGCTTTCAGTTCGTGAAGTTTCATGCTTGCACCTCCTTGCATTAGCCCTTGGTCACGACGACCAGGTGGGCGATCTTGGCGATCTTGCCCTGGGTAGCCGCGTTGTCGGGCTGCTCGGTAACCTCACCGGGGCGGTTCAGGCCCAGGGAGTGCGCAACGGCGATCTGCTCTTTGCCGCGGCCGATCAGGCTCTTGGCGAGACGAATGGTAACTTTCTCCATTGTAGTACCCTCCTTAGCCCAGGATCTCGGCAACGGTCTTGCCGCGCTTAGCAGCGACGCTCTCGGCGTCGGTCAGGCCGCACAGGCCTGCGAAGGTAGCAGCAGTGACGTTGATGGGGTTGTTGGAACGCAGGCTCTTGGCGCGGATGTCCTTGATGCCAGCGCACTCGAGCACGGCACGGACAGGACCGCCGGCCAGAACGCCGGTACCGGGGGCAGCGGGACGCATCAGGACGCGGCCTGCGCCGAACTCGCCGACGATCTCGTGAGGAATGGTGGTGCCCTTCAGGCAGACCTTGCGCATGTTCTTCTTGGCAGCGCCCTCACCCTTGCGGATAGCCTCGGGAACTTCGCCGGACTTGCCGACACCGTAGCCGATGTTGCCCTTGCCGTCGCCCACGACGATCAGAGCAGCGAACTTCATAACGCGGCCGCCCTTGACAGTCTTGGAAACGCGGTTGATGGAGACGACCTTAGTGATCATGCCGTCATCTTCTTGTCTTCTCTGCATGGCCATTGTATCTTCTCCCTCCTTACAGCTTCAGACCGGCCTCGCGGGCACCCTCAGCGAGAGCCTGCACACGGCCGTGGTAAACGAAGCCGCCACGATCGTAGACGACCTCAGTAATGCCCTTCTCCAGGCACTTCTTGGCGATGGCCTCGCCAACCTTCTTAGCAGCGTCAATATTGCCGCCGTAAGCATTGAAATCTTTGTCCATGCTGGACGCGCTGGCCAGGGTCACGCCCTGCTCATCATCGATGACCTGAGCGTAGATGTGCTTGGCAGAGCGGAAAACATCCAGACGGGGACGAGCAGCAGTGCCGCTGATCTTGCCGCGGACACGACGGTGGCGGCGCAGACGAGCAACGTTCTTATCAGCCTTGTTGACCATAATGTTTCTCCTCTCCTATTATTTACCCTTGCCGGCTTTGCCTTCCTTACGGATGACATACTCGCCAACATAGCGGATACCCTTGCCTTTGTACGGCTCGGGCGGGCGGACACCGCGGACCTCGGCAGCGAACTGGCCGACTTCCTGCTTGTCGATACCAGTGATGCTGAAGTGCAGCGCATCTTTCAGCTCGATCTTGATGGTATCGGTGTCCTCGAACTCAACGGGATGAGAGAAGCCCAGGGTCAGGGTCAGCTTGCTACCCTGCTTGGCGGCACGATAACCGACGCCCTGAATTTCCAGATCCTTGCGGAAGCCTTCGGTAACACCGACGACCATGTTATGGATCAGGGTGCGGGTCAGGCCATGGAGGCTGCGTGCCTCCTTCTCGTCATTGGGGCGGGTAACCAAAATCTCATTGCCCTCGACAGCAACATTCATCAGAGGATGAAATTTGGAATGCAGGGTACCCTTGGGGCCCTTAACGGTGATAGCGTGCTCGGCCGCATCGACCTTCACTTCCACACCGGCGGGAATGACGATGGGTTTTCTTCCAATTCTCGACATTGTCTATACCCCTTTCTTACCACACAAAGGCGAGAACTTCACCGCCGACATGAGCAGCGCGGGCTGCCTTGTCGGTCATGACGCCTTTAGAGGTGGAGATGATTGCGGTGCCCAGGCCCTTCATGACCTTGGGCATATCCTCGCAGTTGGTGTAAATACGCAGGCCAGGCTTAGAAACGCGCTTCAGGCCGGCGATGACCGGAGTACCATTCTCCTGGTACTTCAGGGTCAGGGTGATGGTCCCCTGCTTGTTGTCCTCGGTCACTTTCATACCCTTGATGTAGCCCTCGTCAACCAGGATCTGGCAGATCGCCTTCTTCAGGTTAGATGCGGGGATGTCCACGGAAGGGTGTTTGGCAGTGCTAGCATTGCGGATGCGGGTCAGCAGGTCCGCGATAGGATCGGTGATTTGCATGCCACTAACCTCCTTAGGTTGTGTTTAAGAGTGTTGTTATTCGTTCAGACAGAAGCAATCAAGGGCTTACCAGGAAGCCTTCTTGACGCCGGGGATCTCGCCCTTGTAAGCCAGCTCACGGAAGCAGATACGGCAGACACCGTACTTGCGCAGGTAAGCGTGGGGACGACCGCAGATCTTGCAGCGGTTGTAAGCGCGGGTCGAGAACTTGGCGGGCTGCTGCTGCTTGAGCTTCATAGAAAGTTTAGCCATTTACAGTTCCCTCCCTTAGTTTGCGAACGGAGCGCCCAGAGCCTTCAGCAGCTCCTTGGCTTCCTCGTCGGTCTTTGCGGTGGTGACAAAGCAGATGTCCATGCCGCGGATCGCGTCGACCTTGTCGAAGTCGATCTCAGGGAAGATGATCTGCTCTTTCAGGCCGAAAGCGTAGTTGCCGCGGCCGTCGAAGCTGTTGCCGTTGATGCCGCGGAAGTCGCGGACACGGGGCAGCGCCACATTGAAGAGGCGGTCGACGAACTCGTACATACGCTCACCGCGCAGGGTGACCTTAGCGCCGATGGGCATACCCTCGCGCAGCTTAAAGTTTGCAACGCTCTTGCGGGCCTTGCAGACGATAGCCTTCTGGCCGGTGATCTGGCCCAGGTCGGCGACGATGGCGTCGATGACCTTGGCGTTCTCCTTAGCCTCACCAGCTGCAACGTTGATGATGACCTTATCCAGCTTGGGGATCTGCATAACGCTCTTGTAGCCGAACTTCTTGTTCAGGGCCGGAGCGATCTCGTTGACATACTGTTCTTTCAAACGTGCCATTGTGTACTCCTCCCTTACAGTTCAGCGCCGCACTTGCGGCAAACGCGGACGGTCTTGCCGTCCTTGACAGAATGGCCCACGCGGGTGGCCTTGCCACACTTGGGGCAGACGGGCATGACCTTGCAGGCGTAGATAGCGCCCTCGGCCTTGACGATGCCGCCCTGCTCACCCTGACGGCGAGGCTTGACGTGCTTCGTGACCATGTTCAGGCCCTCGACGATGACCTTGCCCTCTTTCGGGGAGGTCTGCAGGACTTTGCCGGTCTGGCCCTTGTCCTTGCCGGAGATGACCATAACGTTGTCGCCGGTTTTAACATGAAGATTGTTCATTTAATTAAAACCTCCTTACAGCGATTCCGGAGCCAGGCTCAGGATCTTGGTGAAGCCAGCGTCGCGCAGTTCGCGAGCGACAGGTCCAAAGATACGAGTGCCCTTGGGGCTCTTGTCGGCCATGACGATAACGGCGGCGTTCTCATCAAAACGGATGTAGGAACCGTCGTCACGGCGCAGGCCGTGCTTGCTACGGACGATGACGGCCTTGACCACGTCGCCCTTCTTTACAGTACCACCGGGAGCAGCCTTCTTGACGCTGCAAACCACGATGTCACCGATGTTTGCGTATCTCTTGCGGGTACCGCCCAGTACACGGAAGCACATTAACTCCTTAGCACCGGTATTGTCGGCCACTTTGAGATAAGTTTGCATCTGAACCATCTTTCAGGTCCTCCTTTCAAAGTACCAGGCTGATTATTTTGCCTTCTCGATGATCTTGACCAGACGCCAGTTGACGTCCTTGGAGATCTTGCGGGTCTCCATGATCTCAACGCGGTCGCCGATGCCGGCTTCGTTGTTCTCGTCATGGGCCTTGAACTTCTTGGTGCGCTTCAAGATCTTCTTGTACAGAGGGTGCTGGACGCTGTCCTTAACAGCGACAACGATGGTCTTGTCCATCTTGTCGGAGACAACGACGCCCACACGGGTCTTTCTCAGATTACGTTCCATGCTTTACCCTCCCTCTTACGCGTTCTTAGCATTCTTCTCAGCCAGGACGGTCATCACGCGGGCGATGTCCTTCTTAACGGCCTCGATGCGAATGGGGTTGTCCAACTGGTTGATGGCGTGCTGAAAGCGCAGGTTGAAGAGTTCGGCCTTCAGGTCCTTGAGCTGCTTGTTCAGCTCGACATCGGTCATTTCGCGCAGTTCAGTGGCTTTCATTCAGCGTCACCCTCCTTTACAGTGTCAAGCTCTTCGCGCTTGACGAATTTGCAGCGAATCGGCAGCTTGTGGCTGGCCAGACGCAGAGCCTCGCGAGCGGTCTCCTCGTTGACATCAGCCAGCTCGAAGAGCACGCGGCCCGGCTTAACGACGGCTACCCAGTACTCCGGGCTGCCTTTACCGGAACCCATTCGGGTGCCGGCCGGCTTCTCGGTAACGGGCTTGTCGGGGAAGATCTTGATCCAGACCTTGCCGCCACGCTTGATATAACGGGTCATGGCAACACGAGCTGCCTCGATCTGGTTGGAGGTGATCCAAGCCGGCTCGAGAGCGACCAGGCCGTAATCGCCCTGGTTGACCTTGTTGCCGCGCATGGCCTTACCGGTCATGCGGCCGCGCTGGACGCGGCGGTACTTAACACGCTTCGGCAGTAACATTACTGTTTGCCTCCTTCCTTCTTGGCGGGGGCTTTGGCGCCCTTCAGGATCTCGCCCTTGTAGATCCAAACCTTGACGCCGACCTTACCGTAGGTGGTGTTGGCCTCAGCGAAGCCGTAGTCGATGTCAGCGCGCAGAGTCTGCAGGGGGATGGTACCCTCATGGTAGCTCTCAACGCGGGCGATGTCAGCGCCAGCCAGACGGCCGGAGCAGGTGACCTTGATACCCTTGGCAGGCGTGGCGCTGCGGTCACGGGGCTGCATGGCATTGCGGATGGCCTGCTTCATGGCGCGGCGGAAAGCGATGCGGCGCTCCAGCTGGGAAGCGACGTCCTCAGCAACCAGCTGAGCATTGGTGGTGGTGCCTTTGACCTCGATGATGTTGAGGTTGACAGCCTTGCCGGTCAGGGCAGCGAGCTGCTTCTCGATCTTGGCGCTCTCAGCACCGCCCTTACCGATAACGATGCCCGGCTTTGCGCAGAAGACATTGACCTTCACGCGGGGGGCACCGGTCTGGGAGTCGACGGTACGCTCGATCTCGATCTTGGGAACGCCGGCAGCGTACAGCTGCTTCTTCAGGGTCGTGCGGATCTTGTGATCCTCGACCAGGGTGTCGCCGAATGCCTGCTTAGAGGTGAACCAACGGCTGTCCCAATCTTTGATAACACCCACGCGCATGCCGTGGGGATTGACTTTCTGGCCCATTTGTTTACCTCCTTACTCTTTCTCTTTCAGCACAACAGTCATGTGGCTGGTGCGCTTCAGGATGCGGTATGCACGGCCCTGTGCGCGAGGCATGATGCGCTTGAGCGTGGGGCCGGGGCAGACGTAGCATTCTGCGACGTAGAGATTGTTGCGATCCATGTTGAAGTTGTTTTCCGCATTTGCGGCAGCAGAGTTCACCAGCTTGAGAAGGGGCTCGCAGGCGGCCTTCGGGGTGTACTGCAGGATAGCCAGCGCTTCGTCCAGGGGTTTGTTACGGATGAGGTCCATCACGATCGAAACCTTGCGGGGACTAATGCGGGCGTAACGGAGAATTGCCCGTGCTTCCATTCGATGTTCCTCCTCTCTTATTTGCCAGCGGTCTTAGCGCCGACGTGGCCGGTGAACTTGCGGGTAGGTGCAAACTCGCCCAGCTTGTGGCCAACCATGTCCTCGGTAACGTAGACAGGCACATGCTTACGGCCGTCATGAACGGCGAAGGTGTGACCGACGAACTCGGGGAAGATGGTGGAGGAACGGCTCCAGGTCTTCACGACGCTCTTCTTACCAGCCTCGTTCATAGCCTCGACCTTTTTGTACAGGGAAGGCAGAACGTAAGGGCCCTTCTTAGTGCTTCTAGACATTGTTCAAAAACCTCCCTTAGCCGTTGGCGCGCTTGACAATGAACTTGTCGCTGCGGGCCTTGTGTTTGCGGGTCTTCAGGCCCAGAGCGGGCTTGCCCCACGGAGTACGCGGGCTGGAATGACCGACGGGTGCGCGGCCCTCGCCACCACCGTGAGGATGGTCGCAGGGGTTCATGACGGAACCACGGCTGCCGGGGCGGACGCCCATGTGGCGCTTGCGGCCGGCCTTGCCCAGGTTGACGTTCTCGTGGTCGAGGTTGGAAACAACGCCGACGGTGGCGATGCAGTTCAGACGAACGTTGCGCATCTCACCGGAGGGCAGACGGACCAGAGCGTAACCATTCTCCTTAGCCATCAGCTGAGCCATAACGCCAGCGGAGCGGACCAGCTGGCCGCCCTTGCCGGGGTAGAGCTCGATGTTGTGGATCATGGTACCGACGGGGATGTTCTCGAAGGGCAGGGCGTTGCCGGGCTTGATGTCCGCGTTGGGACCAGCCATGATAACGTCACCGACCTTCAGGCCGTCAGGAGCCAGGATGTAGCTCTTGACGCCGTCCTCGTACTCGACGAGGGCGATGAAAGCGGAGCGGTTCGGATCGTACTCCAGCGTCTTGACGGTGGCGGGGACATCAAACTTGTTGCGCTTGAAGTCGATGACACGATACTTGACGCGGTTGCCGCCGCCGTGATGGCGGACGGTGATCTTGCCGGTGTTGTTGCGGCCGGCGTGCTTCTTCTTGGACTCGAGCAGGCTGCGCTCCGGATCAACCTTGGACAGGACGCTGTAATCAGTAACAGTCATGCCACGGCGACCGGGGGTAGTCGGCTTGTACTTCTTGATAGCCATGTTGATCTCCTTGTTGTTATCTTATGAATTATTCTCGGGGTCATATCCCCATAACCGGGCCCCTCGGCGGGGTCCTGAGTGACGGCCTTGCGGCCATCAGGTCATCAAACCATGGAGTTGAAGAACTCGATCTCCTTGGAGTCAGCAGTCAGGGTGACAATGGCCTTCTTGCTCTTGGCAGTGTAGCCGGCGTGCATACCCTGGCGGCGATAGCGACCACGGACGGAGATGGTGTTGACCTTGGCGACCTTCACGCCGAACAGCTCTTCAACAGCGTTGGCAATGTCGATCTTGGTGGCGTCGGTAGCGACCTTGAAGGTGTACTTCTTGTCAGCGATGCCAGCCATGGAGTTCTCGGTGATGACGGGGGCGAGAACGATGTCCTGTGCGAATTTCATCACGCATATACCTCCTCAAGTTTCTTGGCAGCGTCAACGCTCAGGATCAGCTTGTCAGCGTTGACAACATCGTAGGTGTTGATGCCGGTAGAGGCAGTCTGGACACCGGGGATGTTGGCGGCGCTCTTGACGAACTTAGCGTCCAGAGTGTCATTGACGATCAGGTTCTTCTTGCCTGCGCCGACAGCGGCCAGGAAAGCAACGACGGTCTTGGTCTTGTACTCGTCGGCGGCGATCTTGTCGACGACGATCAGGTTGCCGTTGGCAGCCTTGTCAGACAGGGCGCTGAGCAGAGCCAGGCGCTTGACCTTCTTGTTGATGGTGTAGTAGTAGCTGCGGGGCTTGGGGCCGAGAGCAACACCACCGTGGGTCCACTGCGGAGCGCGGATAGAGCCCTGACGAGCGTGGCCGGTGCCCTTCTGGCGCCAAGGCTTCTTGCCGCCGCCGCGGACTTCCTTGCGGATCTTGGTGTTCTGGGTGCCCTGGCGCTGGTTGGCCAGGAAGTTGACGACTGCCTCGTGGACAGCCTTCTCGTTCGGGGTGATCCCGAACACGGCGTCGGAAAGCTCAACGGTGGAAACCTTCTTGCCGTTCATATCGACGACATCAAACTGTGCCATTGTGTTTTCCTCCTTTACGCTTTCACGCTGTCGTGGATGGTCACGACCGAGCCCTTCGGGCCGGGGATCGCACCCTTGATCGCGATCAGATTGTTCTCAGCATCGACTTTAACGATGCTCAGGTTCTGAACGGTCACGCGGACCGCACCCATGTGGCCGGGCAGACGCTTGCCCTTGAACACGCGGGACGGGCTGGAAGTGGAACCGTTAGAACCGGCATGACGTGCAACAGGGCCGGTGCCGTGGCTCTCACGCAGGCGGTGCTGGCCAAAGCGCTTGATAACGCCCTGATAGCCCTTGCCCTTGCTGGTGCCGACAACGTCAACCTTGTCGCCCTCTGCGAAGACATCAGCCTTGAGGATGTCGCCGACGTTGACGGCAGCGATGTCATCAAAGCGGAACTCGCGCAGGGTGCGCTTGGGAGCGACGTCAGCCTTGTCGAAGTGACCCTTGGCGGCCTTGTTGACCTTCTTGGCGCTCACTTCGCCGTAGCCCATCTGAACAGCCTGGTAGCCGTCAGACTCAACGGTCTTCTTCTGCACGACAGTGCAGGGGCCGGCCTCAATGATGGTGACCGGGACGACCTTGCCGTTGGCGTCGAACAGCTGGGTCATGCCCAGCTTCTTGCCGATGATACCTTTTTGCATTGTGTTTGTCCTCCTGTAAAGGTTATTGGTTGGTGGTTTCCCATCAACATGACCTCTCCGCTGTTTGCATTGCAGCGAGATGGTGCTTTACCGTGTTTTCATTACACGCCGACCGTTCACGGATCACGGCCGCGCGTATCGGCCATTATAATGTAGAAACTCGATTACAGCTTGATCTCGATGTCAACGCCGGCGGGGAGCTGCAGGCTCATGAGAGCCTCGACCGTCTTGTTGGACGGCTTCAGAATGTCGATCAGACGCTTGTGCGTGCGGGTCTCGAACTGCTCACGGCTGTCCTTGTACTTGTGGACAGCGCGCAGGATCGTGACGACCTCCTTGTCGGTGGGCAGAGGGATCGGGCCGGAAACGCGAGCGCCAGTGCGCTTAGCGGTCTCCACGATCTTCTGTGCCGCAGCATCGATCAGGGATGCATCGTAGCTCTTCAGACGGATTCTGATTTTTTCTTTGACTGCCATTGCATTCGCCTCCTATAAAATTTTGCGCCTTAGGCGAGCCGATAAATTACACACGTTTCCGGGTGTTCAACCTTTTCGCATGACAAAATCCGGTGAACCGTTTTACACAGTTCTCCCGGAAAGAATCATTACAAAGTAAGGTGAACATTGGTCCGCACCGCAGAATGCAGTGGCGTACATATCCCTTTGTTTCCGTAATTCTTTCGCCCGGTTCTAAGATCGGACATACTCCGCGGAAAAACCCGCCAACCTCTCGGCTATATGGCGGCAACCTCCCGCATCAACGCATATCGCGGCTTGCGCAGCTTGCTTTATCTGCACAAGCCTTCCGCAGCCAAGAAAGATTATAGCACACGTTTCCCGGCGTTGCAAGTGTTTTTTGGCATTTTTATAAAATTTTTTTGAGAAATTTTTACGTTATGCCGAAAGTAGCGTTTGTTGAGAGGGTTTTCAACAGAGTGCATGGTTTTTGGGGAAAGAAGTCCTGTTTTTCAGGCAAATTGCAGCGTGAAAAGTTATTGCTCTGTAGGGGCCGCACATGTGCGGCCCGCAGCTGTAAGGTAAACGGTCATTTGCGGGAAGGCCGCGGGCCGGGCATGCCCGGCCCCTACAACTCAGTTGGGCAGCTCCAGCGCGTCCACCCGCCAGCCATTCTCCGTCGGCACCAGGCGCACCGTCGTTACAGTGGCGGTATCGGGCACAATCGTCTCCTCCCCCGCCCAGCCCGCGAAGTCCTCGCTCTCACAAGTCAGCACGACTTGATAAAACGTAAGGCTTCCGTCAGGCTGTAATTCCGGCTCGGTAAAGACATGCCCGCAGTAAGCAATATTACTGCCGCGGTCACCATCGATCGTCAGGATTGTGTCACTCTCCCCTTCCGCAAAAGGCGCGGGATCCATGTTCAGCATATCATCGATCCAAGCATCGGAATAGACTGTGTGCAGAAAGCTGCTGAACTCCGAGAACTTTGTGTAGAACGCACCGTCCGTCGCATAGCCCTGAAGCCATCCCGGCAAACCCTCCACAGACTCGAAGGGCATAAAGCCCGCATGCATCCCAAACCAATGGTACTGGAAGTAATACGCCGAGGCCAGCGCAGCCCGGGCCTGCTTATCCAGCGAAGCAGGAACATCGCTGACTTCTGTGCGGTCGTAGTGGCCTTCTACCCACGGCGCATTGACTGTGACGGTGACGACATTGTTCTCAGGCACTGTGTAGGGCTCAGCTTGCACTTTCAAGTCCCAGTAGCGTCCGCCGTTGCGGCTATAGTTATCCTGCCAATCCGGGTTCAGTTCTTTTATGTTTTCCACCGTTGTGTGGAAAATCTCCGCCACTTCTTCCAGCGAATCCGCCGAGTAACGGAGCGTCACGCCCTCGGTGGGCCAGACAACTTTTTCGCCCTGCTGCAGCAGTGGTTTATGCGGCGCACTGAATGTGTAGTCCGGCATCCGGCAGCCCGCATCGCCCCGCCAGTCATCGAAAGAGACTTCCTCGTACACCGCCATCGTCGGGGACGGAGTGGCTGTCGGCGCCTCGGTAGGCGCCGGGGTTATGACAGGTGTTGCGGTCGGGTCAGGCGTTGGGGTGATGCTGCCCGCCGGGGCAGAAGCGCACGCAGTAAGAAAAATAAGAGATGCAAGAATTACAGCGCATTTTTTCATAACGTACCTCATCGAAAGATGCCCTGTAGGGGCCGCACATGTGCGGCCCGCAGCTGTATGGCAGACGACTGCTTACGGGAAAGCCGAAGGCCGGGCCTGCCCGGCCCCTACCGTGCGCTGATGGAATATTCACTTCCGTTTCAGCTGCTCCTCCAGCCCGGCACGCGGGGTGATGTAGACGGTGGTGTAGACCTCGTACAGGACCATGCCGGGCTTGGCGCCGTTGGCTTTCCAGATGTTCTTGACCTCGGTGGTATCCACTGCCACCTTCGCGCCGCCATTCTGGCTGGAATGGAGCACCGCCAACTCGGCGGCCTCCTGCCTGGTCGTGTCGGGGATATCCTCTCCCCTGCTCATGACAACGCAGTGGCTGCCGGGGGCTTTCTGCACATGGAACCACAAATCTTTGCCGCGGGCGGTGTGCAGGGTCAGCTTGTCGTTCTGCAAATTGTTCCGGCCCACAAGGATCTCAAACCCATCGCTGGACGTGTAGCGCAGAAAATCCGCGGGCTTCTGCTTGCGGTCGCGCTGCTTGTAGTATTTCAGGTAGCCCTGGCTCTTGAGCTCGGCCCGGATCTCATTCAGTGCCATCTCGCCCGGGGCGCTCTCTACCTCGTACAGGACCGTGCGCAGGTACTCGATCTCGGCCTCGCCCTCCACCAGCAGCTTTTGCAGCATGGCGTGGGCAGTCTGCTTCTTTTTGTAATCGCGGAAATACTTCTGCGCGTTCTCGTTGCCGCCCAGGCGCGGGTCAAGTTTGATGGTCACATCCTCGCCGGTGTAGTAGTTCTGCACCGTGACCTGGCGGTCGCCTTTGTGGATGGCCCAGAGGTTGGCCTGCAAAAGCTCACCATACAGCCGCAGCGTGTCGGCCTTAGCGGATTGGCTCAGTTCCTCTTTGCGGGCCGCCTGTTTGCGGACGGAACGATCGTACATATTATGGACGGCCTTGTACAGCTCGCGGCTCTTCTGGCGCAGGCGCTCGGCGCGGTCCTTGGTGGCGTAGTAATCCTCGAGCATTTCGCTGTAACTCGGGTACTGGGTCAGAATCGCCTCGCTGCCGTACTGCTGCGGGACAAAGAAGCTGAACTCCACCGGCTTGGGCGCACCGTCCGCCTGGGGCAGCCGCACCGCCGTCGGCGTGCCGCCGTGGGCGTGCTCGTCCTTCAGTGCATCGATGGCCGCCGCCAGGTGGGCTTTCTCGTCGGCAGTTAGGTCGCAGGCCAGCGCCGGTGTTTCGCCCAGTGCGCGGCAGACAGCCTCCCGCACGACGACCGGGCCAACGCCCGCCACCGTTTTGCCCAACGCCTGGGCCACCGGCAGATCCTTCTCGCAGGCGGCCGCCACAATAGACGCAGCGCTTGTCTCGAGGAAGTCCGGTCGCGCGGGCTTGGGCGGCAGCGTGTAGGCCAGGCCGGGCAGCAGCTGGCGGACCTCGCTGTCGTCAAAGTCCACACGTTTCAGCGCGTCGATGATACGGCCATCCTGTACGAGCACGAGGTTGGAGTAACGGCCCATCAGCTCCACGGCCAGCGTGTTGGTGACCAGGTCGCCCATCTCGTTGGTGCAGCGGAAGTCAAAATACACGATGCGGTCGCCCGGCTCGCGGCGCAGCTCGATGAGCCGCCCGCCGGTCAGGTGCTTGCGCAGCAGCATACAGAAACCCGGCGGCGTGAGTGGATTTTCGAAGCTTTCCTTCGTCAGGCAAACGCGGGCCGAACCGCTGCGGGCCGACAGCAGCAGGCGGTGAGTCTCGGTGCGGGTGCGCAGCGTCATCAGCACCTCGTCGCGGGTCGGCTCAAAAATTTTGTCGATCTTCGCGTCGAGCAGGGTCGTTTTCAGTTCACCGGCGACCAGCGCCAGCGTTGCGGCATCTAGTGACATAGGGAGAATCCTCCGAGATACTATAAGGTAAGCGAGAAGAGTGAAAAGAGAAGAGATCCTGACGCGATGGAAAAGCTGTATGCCGGGCTTTTGCCTCGTCCCGTCTTCCTCCCTCTTCTTTCTTCTCTTTTTTCTACTATAATAAGTAAGAATACGGGTCTTTGTCGGCCTCGGCGTGGGCGACGGCCAGCTGGGGGAACTGCTTGGCAATGTGGGCGGCCAGCACGTCGGCGACGGCGTGCTCGGTGCCCCAGTGGCCCGCCACGACCAGGCCGACGCCCTTTTCCTTTGCCAGCAGGGCGATATGGTGCGCAGCCTCGCCGGTGACAAGGCAGTCCGCACCCAGGTCGATGGCCTCCTGCAAGTAGCTGCCGCCCCCGCCGCTGACCTCAGCCAGGCAGGTAACGGGCTTCTGGCCGTTCACATACTTGACGCCGCTGTGCAGCGTGTCGGCGCAGAACTTTGCCAGCGCTTCCACAGTGGTTGGCATCGTGGTCCCGATGCGGCCGCAGCCCTCGGCAAAGCTTTCACGCCCTTCGGCGGCAATGCCGAGGATATCACAAAGGGTATCGTTGACGCCGCCCGGTGCGGCATCCAGATTCGTGTGCATACAGATGGCAGAGATGCCATTTTTCATCAGCAGCGCGGGTACATCGTCGGCGTGCAGACTTTTGATGGGGTGGAAGATGACCGGGTGATGGCTGACGATGAGCTGGCAGTCGTTTTCCACAGCCTCCCGCACGACGGCGGGGGTAATGTCCAGCGTGGTCAGCACCCCGTCCACCGGCGTGCCTGCATCGACGAGCAGTCCGACGTTATCCCAATCCAGCGCCAGTGCGGGCGGCGCGACCGCCTGCAGCAGGCCCAAAATCTGCTGTACCGTTACTGACATGATAATTCCTCCAAAAAGTTTGTATGCGGGGCAACACCCTGCGGGCGCATATGGAATGCGCCCCTACAAGTGGAGCCCGTAGGGGCGGATTCCATATCCGCCCGTGAATGTTCACCCTGCCGCCAGCCTGTCCAATTCCGCGATAAGCGCCCCCACCGCGTCCTTTTCTGCGCCGTCCGGCAGGCCGAGGCGGTACTTTTTCAGCTTCGCGTTCTGCACGGCGTAATAGTCCGCGCAGCCGGGCTGCCCCTGTGTCAGACCGGTCAGGCAGTACAGCCCATCCGGTTCGCGGGCATCGCCCGTGTACTGCGCGTTCATCACGGCGTACCACCGCCCCGCCGCCTGACAGAGCGTTTCGCCCCGCAGGGCAAAACCGCGCCGGGCCAGCCACCGCCGCAAGATGCTGTGCTTGGTGGCTGGCACCAGCACCAGATTGTACCGTGCATCAAACACCCAGGGAGCGGCCTCCAATATTTCTATGATCGTCTCCGCGCCCATGCCTGCGATGATGATGTCCTCGGCCTCGCCGGGGGCCAGCACTGCCAGCCCGCTGCCCAGGCGGAACTGCACCTTGTCCCCATAGGGGGCACAGGTCACGCGGGCTTTTTCCAGCGGGCCGGGGCGCAGGTCACAAGCCAAAACAAGCGGGCAGCGACCGCTGCCCGCCAGTGCGGCGCTTAATTTGCCGTGGTCACAGCCGATATCCGCTGCCACGCGCCCCGCCCGTACAAAGGCATAGGCGGCGGCCAAGCGGGCATCCAGCTGGGGTACCTTACAGGTGTGCAAAGTAGTCGTTCAGCTCGGCGACGAGCTCGTCGGGATCAACACCGTGGACAGCGCAGGCTTCCTCAACGGTCTCACCGTGGGAGGCCATGCAGCCCAGGCAGTGCATACCGGTGGCCAGGAAGATGGGCACGCAGCCCTGGGTGGGGTCGTTGTTCAGGATCTCGGCGATGATGGTATTCTTGGTAATGGTCATGAGAGTGTTCTCCTTTTAGAATGGTTTGATTTATGAAACCGGCTGCCAGCTGGCGTACAGGCCAAAGCCTTGCAGCAGGGTCAACAGAGTGCAGGCGGTAACGGCCAGCGCCGCCCCGCGGGAAGTATCGTGCCGCAGCGTAATGTTGCGGCCGCATTTGCAGAGCACCAGCACCAACGGCAGGATGGGCAGCCAGTAGCGGCCCTGCAAGCCAAAAAGCGTTTGGTAGTTGATGGGCGTCCAGTTCAGCGCCACGACGAGCGACGACGCCACGACGCAGAGGATGATGCCCACCACGCCGATCTTGGTGCGGCGGCCCAAGGGGGCGTCCGTCCCCTGCACCGGCAGCGCCGCTGCCAGCAGCGCCAGCACCAGGCCGACGCCCAGCAGCCAGCTGACATCGATGCGGTAGACGATCGGCTCACCCAGCGTCGTGCCCAGGATACCCTGCAGCCAGAGTGCCCCCTGCTCAGGGATCGTGCGCAGCAAGAGCTTCGTCGTGGCGGGCAGGTTGCGGCAGATATAGCCCAGCGAGAAGGTCCAGATGGAATCGCCGTTGGGGTTGGTCATCAGCAGCTGGTCAGGTTCCAGCCCGCCGCCCATGCGGGAAAGGGCAAGCACCCCACCGACGACAGCCAGCACCACCGCGCAGCCCAGGCCGCAGCGGAAGAGGCACAGCTTTTTCGGGTCGGTGTGTACTTTGTCATACAGCCAAAGCACCAGCCCGACCGCAGCGGCCAGCGCCGCGACGCCGACGACGAGCATCGCAAGGCTTATATCGCGGGCAGCGTAGACCAGTTCGCCCAAGTTGGCGGAGATCCACAGGCAACCCGCCAGTATGAGGGCGGCCTCCTGGATCAGCCGCCCGGAGCGCACCCTCGCCCCGAACGGCCCTTTGACAAATTCCGTCGAACCCACGAGATTTTCCACCGGGATAAGGAAGCAGAGCAGCACGACCGGCAGATAAATTGCCTTGGCCGGGCCGACCGCCCCGCCGAGCGCAATGAGCAGGATTTTTTCCCACCACACAGCCCGCTTCCGGCGCAGCCGCAGGCAGAGCGCCATGTAGCAGAACACCATGCCCAGCACCGACGCATCGGGCGAAAGGCTGGCCGCTAATTGCAGCGGCATCGGCAGCAGCGTCACGCAGGCCAGCAGCCCGCGCACCCCCGCCGGGGCCAGCGCCACGGCCAGTACAGCCAGCGTCAGATAGAAAACAAGGTTGAAGATACGGGCCTGGCGCAGCATGACGTAGAAGCTCGCCCCGCTGCTGCGGGCCAGCCGCAGGCCCAGCGCCTGGGGCAGGTAGTTACCACTCCCTTGCCCGGCCTTGGCCGTGCTGGCGGCGGTCAGTTCATCGGGGCCGCCCGGCTCCTGTTCGATGGCCAGCGCCTCGGCCTTGTAGGCGAGAATGCCGATCTCGCCGGTGCGGGTGCCAAAGTAGGGCGCGTCACACTCGCGGACCAGCAGATTGCCGTCGGCATCGGCGGGCTGTTCACCACCCAGGCGGCTGGCAAGCTCATAGGCGGCGGCCAGGTGGGTGTATTCATCGGGGGCGACCAGCGCGGGCGTGACCCGCACAAACGCCAGCCCGCAAAGCAGGCCCGCCACCGCGACCGTGACAGCCAGCGGCAGCTGCAAGCCCGCCAACAGCACGGCGGCAAAGGCGCCCCCCGCCAGCAGCGGGGCCAGCTCGTTGGCCAACTGCGTCGGCCAGCTGCCGGAGTAATCGGTCATATATTGCAGCGCCAGCGTGGCGTTCTGGCTTTTGCCGTCGGCGGTCAGCGGCAGGTCCTTCACCGCCGTCTCGCTGGCCCAGAGGCCCAGCGGGCCTTCCCACTCCACGGCGTTATAAATGTGCAGATAGACCGTCTCGGCCTGCTCCGCCGTGTAGGGGGCACCGAAGGAAAACCCGGTAAAGTTATCGTCAAACACGTTGGCATAATTGCCCGCAGCCTGGCGCAGCTCATTCCCGGCGGCATCGCACAGATCGACCATGACCATGCCCGCGCGGTAGAGCTGCCCGTGGGTGCTGAACCGCAGCCGCACGCCGTAGAGCGGCTCCCCGGCTTGCAGGGGAATGGCTTGGTCAAATCCTTCCTCGGGCAGGTCGATGACCTGGGTGTAGTCATCGTTGACGATCTCATAGACCGGCTGGTTGCCGACCCGCAGCTGCAGGTCGTACCCGACCCAGCGGCAGAGCAGCCAGACCGCAGCCGCCGCCAGCACTGCAGCCGCGATACTGCCGACGACGCGGCGCAGGGAGAGTTGTTTTTTCATAAGCACAATGCCTTTCTGGCAGGATGTACAGGAATCAGTGTTATTATACAGCATATAGGCAAAAAACGCAAATCACCGCTGCAGCTGATAGAGATACCAAGTCACTTCACCCTCGCCGCCGTTGTAGCTGCACTGGTCGATGACCTTGTACTGCGGGAAATCGCCGCCCAAATCACCGGTCAGCGCGGCGACATAGCCAACTGCGCTGTTCACCAGCACGGCCTGCTGGTCACTCCACTGGTCGTCCAGCGGCATATTCGTCACGCAGAAATACTTGCAGGGCGGAAGCACCCCCGCCGTCGCGTAAAAGCCACCGTCCAGCGTGCCGTAGTTGAGCAGCGATGCACCGTTGATTTTCGCAGCAAAGCGAGTCTGGGGCATCGTATCGGCATCACGGAACCGCAAGGCGCGGTTGGGGCTGAAGGCAAAGCACCAGGCCGCCCCCGCTGCCAGCCACAGAAGGCCACAATTTCTGCGCGTGCCCCAAAGCGCCGCCAGCGGCACGATACCCAACGGCGCGAACACGGCCAGCACAAGGCCGTAGTAGACGAGGTAGCCGCCCATCAGGCTTGTAAGCGCCAGCCCCGCAGCCAGGGCGGCCATAGCCGCCACCGCGCTGGGCTTGCGCGCCGCTGCGGCCCAGATCAAAAACATTGCCAGCAGCACCGCCGCAGGCAGGGCGTCCCGCACAGCCCACCAAAGGTGCTGGGCCAAAGCCAGTGCACCGCCGCTCTCTCCTTTATAAAGGAAGAGGTTATCATAAAAGTAGCAGGTGAACCAGTCCCCCAGCGCACTGTTTACGCCGAAGTAGATGACCCACGGCAGGGTCGCCAGCGCCATGCCGCCGAGGTAGGCGGCCACGCTTTTGCCCAGCTGTGCCGCCCGCCCGCGCCACAGGTAGACGACGGCCAGCACCACCACCCAGGCGAGGTAGAACCCCAGCACCGTATACTTGAGCCAGAGGGCACATCCGGCCAGAAAACCGTGCAGCGCCACGGTGCGCAGCGGCATCGGGTGGGTGTCCTGCAGCGTTTTCACCGCACCGTACAGCGCAAACGCCAGAAACGGCAGCAGCAGTTCCTCGGCGCTGCCGCCGTGGGCAAAGGCCCGGCTGGCGGCAATGCCCGCCGCGGGCAGCATGGTCCAGGCCGGGTGCAGTGCCCGCCCGGCCAGCAGTTCCGCTGTGCGCAGACCGCAGTGCAAAAAAAACGCAAAAGCGATGATTTCCACCACCAGCACCCCGGTGAAGCCGGTATAGTCTATCAGCGATGCAAGACCGTACAAGAAGTACAGCACCGGGCCTTTGTGGTCGAACACATCCCGATAAAGCACCTTGCCGCGGAACATCGACTTGCCCATCGTGAAAAAGATGTTCGCGTCCATCCAGTCGTTGAGGACGTAGAGCGGCGAGGATTTGCTGCACAGCACCAGGGCAATGGCTGCGATACCCACCAGCCACGCCGCGCGCCGTGCGTTTTGTTTTGTAAGCATAATCAGACCCTTAACAACAAACCACGCCCCGGCGGTAAGGCCGGGGCGCGGAATGGAACAATTCAACTATTTACACAAGCGCGTAAATCAGCCGTTCTCCTTCATCTTAGCGAAGCACTCGCTGCAGTAGACCGGGCGGTCCTCACGAGGCTGGAAGGGAACCTTGCAGGCCTTGCCACAGCTGGCGCAGGTTGCGTCGAACATCTGGCGCTCACCGCGGGTTGCGTTCTTGCGGGCATCGCGGCAGGGCTTGCAGCGCTGGGGCTGGTTCTCAAAACCACGGCTGGCGTAGAACTCCTGCTCGCCGGCGGTCCAAACGAACTCCTTGCCGCAATCCTTGCATACCAAAGTCTTGTCTTCGAACATAGTGGGTATCTCCTCTGTGTTTATTTTGCCCGCGGAAGAATCTAAAACAACGCATATGGAATGGACCAACTGAACTGATTTTAGGCGCTACTGGGGGCAGATTGATATATGATGCAGGCAAATCACCTGAATCCAAAGTTAGGGGCCGCCGCGCAGCTTGCGGCGGGCGCGGGCCAGGGCATTGGCCACATTTTTGGCGGGCAGGCCCAATTCCTGCGCGGTCTGCGCGGGGGTCTTGCCCTCCAGCCCGGCCATGATAACGCGGCGTTCCAGCACGGAAAGTTCCGTCTGCATCCGGCGCATCGTGTCGGCATATTGTTCGCCGGAAATCGCGATCTCTTCAGGACCCGGGCGGGTGTCGGTGCTTTCCTCGGCGTCGGGCAGGGGCACGCTGTAATTCAGCGGCGCGTGCTTTTTGCGCAGCGCGGCTTTGCGGGCGTCCTGCTGGGCGTGGCGGATGCTGGCCGCCGCATAGGCGGTGAAAGTCTCGCCGCTGGCAGCATCGAACCCGCGCACTGCGTGGAACAGGCCGATCAGCCCTTCCTGTACAGCATCCTCAAAGTCAAGCCCCGGGGCGGTGCAGGCCGCCGCGCCGCTGCGGATGGCCGGCATCATGCGGGCAATCAGCGCAGCAAGCGCATTTTCGTCCCCCTGCTGTGCGCGCACAGGCAGGTCTTGCTCGATCGTGGTCTTGGGCAGCGGCATGGACTTTTCCTCCGGGAAGATGCGAACAATTTAATAATAGCGGGAAACTGCGCATTTGTCAATGTTTTTTTCGTCGGTTCGGCAGGAAAAAGGAAAGGCTTCCCCCCTTAGGGGGAAGCTGGCCGCGAAGCGGACTGATGAGGGGCAGGTTTGCCATTATTGCGCTATAACGGCAACACCGCCCCTCATCCGGCCCGCGGGCCACCTTCTTCCCAGGGGAGAAGGCTGGAGATTTTACAGATAGCTCATCTCTTCTTTCCGTCGCCCGGCCAGGTCGGGGTTATCCAGCACGGCACCGGCGCCCAGGGCCACACAGTCCAGTGGGCTTTCGGCAATGTGGACATCGATGCCGGTCTCGTTCTGGATCAGCGTATCCAGCCCGCGCAGCAGCGCACCGCCGCCCGAGAGCATGATGCCCCGGTCGATGATATCACTGGACAGTTCCGGCGGCGTGCATTCCAGTGTGTCCTTGATGGCCTCGACAATGCGCAGCAGACATTCACTCATGGCGTCGCGGACTTCCTCGGACCGGATCAGGATATCCTTCGGCAGGCCGTCCACGAGGTTGCGGCCTTTGATCTCCATGCTGGTTTCCGGGTCCTGCGGGCAGGCAGAGCCGATCTCGATTTTGATCTGCTCGGCCGTGCGCTCGCCCACCAGGAGGTTATACTTGCGCTTGATGAAGGCAATGATGCTCTGATCCAGCGCGTCGCCCGCGCAGCGCACGCTGCGGCTGGCCACGATGCCCGACAGGCTGATGACCGCCACTTCCGCCGTGCCGCCGCCGATATCCACGATCATGCTGCCAACAGCGTCAGTGGTGGGCAGCCCGCTGCCGATGGCAGCGGCCATGGGTTCCTCAATGACTGTGACCTGGCGTGCGCCCGCCTTGGCTGCTG
Source organism: Gemmiger sp. (assembly GCF_057431175.1). NCBI lineage: Bacteria > Bacillati > Bacillota > Clostridia > Eubacteriales > Oscillospiraceae > Gemmiger > Gemmiger sp. Next base: position 70,904 of record NZ_DBMDDV010000004.1, read on the forward strand.
CCTGGCGCACGGCGCGGCGCTCGACCTCGGTGACGCCGGACGGCACGCAGATGACCACCCGGGGATGGGCAAAAATGCTGTTGCCGCAGGCCTGGCGGATGAAGCTTTGCAGCATGGCTGCGGTGATGTCGAAATCGGCAATGACGCCGTCCTTCAGCGGACGCACGGCCACGATGGACCCGGGTGCGCGGCCGATGACAGCCTTTGCCTCATGCCCGACGCTGCGCACCCGCAGTTCGTCGCTGCGCGGGTCGACGGCGACGACGCTTGGCTCCCGCATGATGATGCCCCGGCCCTTCATGTAGACCAGCGTGTTGGCGGTGCCCAGATCAATGCCGATATCCTTGGTAAACATAGCGTGTATTCTCCCGAAAAAGCGTGTAAAAATGTTGCAGAACTTACCCATACAGTCTCCCCCATTCCGGGGCTGTGCGGGTTTACTGAAATTCGCGCAGCAGTTGTGCCGTGCGGTGGACCGGCAGCCCCATGATGTTGTAGTAGCACCCTTCGATGCCCGCGCACCACAGCGCCGCGTGCCCCTGGATGGCATAGGCCCCGGCCTTATCGTAGGGTTCCGGCGTGCGGACATAAATCCGCAGGTCGTCCTCCTCGATGGACGAAAAATGGACGGATGTTGTCTCCACCGTAGCGGCAGCGCGGCGGCCCCGGCAGATGCAGACGCCAGTATGTACGCGGTGCGCACGACCTGACAGGGCGCGCAGCATCCGCACGGCGTCGGCCTCGTCTTTCGGCTTGCCGAACACTTCGCCCTCGCACTCGACCACCGTGTCAAAACCGCAGACGATATCGTCGGGGTGTTCCTCGGCCACAGCGCGGGCCTTGGCGGTAGCCAGGGCCTTGGCCAGGTGTGCCGGGGAGTCCGCGGCAATTTTCGTCTCGTCGACGTCGCTGGTGATAACGGTATAGTCCGGCGTGATAAGGCTCATCAGTTCCCGCCGACGCGGGCTGCCGGATGCAAGGATCAAAGCCATGGGGTGCTTCCTTTCTGGTTTATTATAGTAGGAGTTGGATGTCGAAGTGTGGCAAAGTGGGGGTGGAAAATTATTATTTTCCGGTCGACCCAAAGCCGCCGGCACCGCGCCGGGTGTCGGTCAGCTCGTCGGCAGAGGTGAAGGCTGCCTGCCAGACCGGGGCAATGCAGAGCTGGGCCACGCGCTCGCCGGGCTGGATGGTGTAGGGTTCGTTGGACAGATTCACCATCGGCACGCGGAGTTCGCCGCGGTAGTCGCTGTCAATGACGCCGACGCCGTTTGCCATGCACAGGCCGTGCTTGATGGACAGGCCGCTGCGGGCATAGACGAGGGCGACGCACTCGGGGCCGGGCAGCTCGATGGCAAGGCCGGTGGGTACGAGGGTACGCTGCATGGGCGCCAGCGTCAGCGGTTCATCCAGCACCGCGCACAGATCGGCCGCCGCCGCACCAGGGGTGGCGTAGGTTGGCACGACCGCGCGGGGATCGAGTTTTTTATATTTTACAATAGGGGTCATGGGAACCTCCAAAAAAGATAATAGATAAAAGATAAGAGATAAAAAAGCAGGTGGATCGCGGCACTGTGCGACGCTCAAAATTTTGTTTTTGCCCCGCAGGCAAAAACTCCACATCATTTATTATCTAGTATCTAGTATCTTTTATCTATTTAATTATTCGTATAGTATAGCCCTCTCGTAAACTCATTGTCAAACGGGCGAGCGTCCAAAAGCATTGCCAAAATCTGGGAAACGCGTGCCGGGGTCTCGATGGTAAAGGCGGCAACCGCCACATCCACCGGCATTTCGGACAGGCGCTCACCCATATAAAGCGGCACAGGGTTGTACACCGTGCGCACACCCGCCCCGCCGGGGGCCGAGCAGGTCACGGTGAAGTCGCGGCCCTTGCGGTCGCGCAGCGTGCCGCCGCCCTGGCATTTGCCGCAGTCCCGCACGTTGCGCAGCGGACACGCCCGGGTCAGCATCAGCGGCAGGTGGCCGTAGCACAGCGCCGCCGTGGGCACGCCCGGAGCCACAGCCTGCATGGCCGTCAGTGCGGTCTCGGGCTGCAACAGCATCCCCTCGATGCCCAGGCTCTTATACCGCGCGGCGCTCATCGGGTTCGTCACGTTCAGACCCAGGCCTCCGTACAGCGTCCAGCCGTCGGTGTAGCGCAGCTGTGCGGGGTTATTGACCACCGCGCCCGCAAAACCTGCATCCTGCAAGGCGTCCAGCCGGGCGGCGGTTTTTTGTTCCAGCTTGCCGAACATGACGCGGGGCAGTTCCAGCAGCGTTTTCTCCCGCCATGCCTCGGGGATGCTCTCGGCCTCGGCAATCGGGAAAATCAGGTATTTCAGCTTTTCCACAGCATCCGCCGGGCACTGGGCCGCATTGGCAAACCGCGCGGCCAGTGCCGGGGCCTGCCCGACCGTGTGCGCCGGGTAGGCGGGCAGCGTGATATTCTGCGTGGCGTGGGGCCGGACTTCGCTGCGCTTTTCCAGCAGCTTGTCCAGCGCTTCGCGGCGCAGCTCGTTCCAGGCAGAACCGGGCAGAAAGCCTAAGCCCCCCTCCCCTGCTTCGGTGCGCAGGTCGGCCATGACAAAGGGCGTGCCGCCGGTCTTGCCCAGCGCACGCTCAATGCCGGGCAGCGGGTCCTTCTGGGCAGGCTGCGGCTCATCGGCGCTGTACACGACCGCCTTATGGCCGTCGTCGTCCCAGGCCGTCAGCTTGATGCCGCCGTCCTCGACGCCGCCGCTGACCTCGTAATGCACCGGCACGCGCTGCAATTCACGGCGGAACAGCTCGCGGGCCTTGGGCGTCGCTGCGCGGGTCGCCGCGGCGTCCGCCTCGGTGCGCACGCCGAACATTTTGCCGTCGTTGCGGTTCGTCAGGTAGCCGTCCGTGAAACCAGAGCGGGAGAAGATATCCCGCACGAGCTTTTCATCGTAAGGCTGGCCCGCGCAGACCGCACGGCAGGCCGTGACGACCGCCGCCGCATACTCCGGCGTGCGCAGGCGGCCCTCAATTTTCACACTGGCGACACCCGCGTCCATCAGCTCCCGCAAGTGCGGGATGTAGTCCATATCTTTCAGGCTCAAATGGCAGGCCTTGCCGGGCTGGCCGGGTTTCAGGCCTGCGCTGGCGTCAAAGGGCAGGCGGCAGGGCCCGGCGCAGGCGCCCCGGTTGCCGCTGCGGCCGCCCAAAAAGGCGCTCATCATGCACTGGCCGGACACACTCATGCAGAGTGCGCCGTGGACGAACACCTCCACCTCAATGGGGCTGGCTTCGCAGACGGCGCGGATTTCATCGATGGACAGCTCCCGCGCGAGAATGACGCGGTCATACCCCAGGGCGGCCAACTCTTTGGCCCCTTCCGGCGTGTGGACGCTCATCTGGGTCGAGCCGTGCAGGTGCAGCGTCGGTGCAATGCTCTTGACCAGCTGCGCCGTGGCAAGGTCATCGGCAATTACGGCATCCGCGCCCGCTTCGGCCACAGCCCGCACCGCGTCGGCCAGGCCCGCCAGTTCGCGGTCATAGACCAGCGTGTTCAGCGTGACATGGACCTTGACGCCGCGCGCATGGCAGAAGGCCACAGCCGCCCGCAGTTCATCGGGGGTAAAGTTGCCCGCCGTGCGGCGTGCATTAAAGCCCGTCAGCCCCAGATAAACAGCATCAGCGCCGCTGAAAACAGCGGCGCCAAGCATTTCGCGGTTGCCTGCCGGGGCCAGGATCTCCGGGCGGCTCATTCGTCCTCCACCGGGAACTGGCTGCGGCGCAGGCGGCGTTCCAGCTCATCGATGCGGCGCTTCAGTGAGGCATTCTCACGGCGGGCTTCCTCGGCAGCCATCTTGGCGCTGGCCGCGTCCTCGAGATAATCCTTGATCTGACGGCGCATATTGTCCGCGCTGCCGCTGGCCTTTTCCAGCTCGTCGCGGTAGTTCAGCGCCGTCATGACCGCCGCCGTGGTGATAGACACAGAGTTCGAGGACGCCATCAGCTCGTTCATGTCCAGGTTCAGCCTATCGGCGAGGTTCTGCATATAGTCCTCGCTCTCGCTCGTGTTGACTACATAGCTGGACCCGCAGATGTTCAGCCGCACTTTTGAGGTAGCCATACCCATAATCATACTCCTTCCGATCCTGCCTGTGCCCGGCTTTGGAGGCCCGAGCGCATAAATCCACAATTATTATAATACAAATCGGCGGTTTACAAAAGCCCTTTTTGAGGAAAATGTATAAAAAAGATGCAAACGGGCAATTTTCCCTTGCGCAATGAGCCAAATATCGTTATAATCAATAGTGTGGTTTATTGACCCCACCCAAAAACAGTCGCAAGAATCTGTTATCCCAGTGATTTTATCACAGCGAAGAAGGAGAGAACGATTTTGAAATACACAAAGCGTGAATTTGAGAAGCTGCTCAAAGATAAGCTGATGAGCGAGTGCAACGTCACTTTGGACACTGCCTCTGCTGACCAGATTTATCGCTGCCTGGCTATGATCACCCGCCAGATCATGTCCGACCACCAGAAGCAGTTCCAGTCCAAGGTCCTGGGCGAGGGCAAAAAGCAGGTCTACTACCTCTGCATGGAGTTCCTGATGGGCCGCAGCCTGCGCACCAGCCTGTTCAACCTTGGTCTGAACGAGGTTGCCGAGAGCGTGCTGGCTGACGCCGACATCAAGATCGACACCATCTACGACCAGGAGCCGGACGCAGGCCTGGGCAACGGCGGTCTGGGCCGCCTGGCCGCCTGCTATCTGGACGGCATGGCTACCGACTGCATCCCCGGCACCGGCTATTCCATCCTGTACGAGTACGGCATCTTCAAGCAGAAGATCGTCGATGGCTGGCAGCAGGAGACCGCTGACAACTGGCTGCCCGGCGGCCAGGTCTGGATCAAGAGCCACCCCGACCAGGCGCAGGAGATCCGCTTTGACGGCCAGGCCATCGAGACCTGGGAGGGCGGCTTCCATCACGTCAAGTACGAGAACTACAATTCCGTCATCGCCGTGCCCAACGATATGTACGTAGCCGGTTACGGTTCCAACGGCGTTTCCAAGCTGCGTCTGTGGCAGGCAAAGGCCCCCAGCTTTGATATGAGCAGCTTCAACGCCGGCAACTACAACACGGCCATCAGCCGGTCTGCCTCTGCCGAGCTGATCTCCAAGATCCTCTACCCCAACGACAACCACACCGAGGGTAAGATCCTGCGTCTGCGCCAGCAGTATTTCTTCTCTGCTGCGTCCATCGCGGATATCCTGCAGAACCACCTGAACCAGTACGGCACGCTGGACAACCTGGCCGACAAGGTCAGCATCCAGCTGAACGATACCCACCCGACCGTTGCCATCCCCGAGATGATGCGCATTCTGCTGGACGAGTGCAGCTATGAGTGGGACGCCGCCTTTGACATCTGCCGCAAGGTGTTCGCCTACACGAACCACACCGTCATGAGCGAGGCTCTCGAGAAGTGGAACGCCGATATCTTCCGCTCTACGCTGCCCCGTATCTGGCAGATCGTCTGTGAGATGGACCGCCGCTGCCGCGCCGACCTGGCAAAGGCCTTCCCCGGCGACCAGGGCAAGATCGACTATATGGCCATCATCGGCGACAACCAGGTCCGCACCGCCAACATCTGCGCCTACACCTGCCACGCCATCAACGGCGTTTCCAAGCTGCACAGCGAGATCATCAAGGACAGCGTGTTCCATGATTACTTTCTGTACAAGCCGCAGGCGTTCAAGAACGTCACCAACGGCATCGCTTACCGCCGCTGGCTGCTCTGCTCCAACCCCGGCCTGACCAAGCTGCTGGAGGAGACCATCGGCGACGGCTTCAAGACCGATGCCTCCGAGCTGAAGAAGCTGGAGAAATTTGTGGACGACAAGACCGTGCAGGCTGCCGCCGCCAAGGTCAAGCGCGAGAACAAGGTCATCTTTGCGAACTACCTGCAGAAGGCTACCGGCCAGGTCATCGACCCCGATTCCATCTTTGACTGCCAGGTCAAGCGTATGCACGAGTACAAGCGTCAGCACCTGAACGCCCTGAACATCGCCGCTGAGTACCTGTACCTGAAGAACAACCCCAACGCCGAGTTCACCCCCAAAACCTACATCTTCGGCGCAAAGGCTGCCCCCGGCTACTACATGGCCAAGCAGATGATCCGCATGATCTGCAAGCTGGGCAAGATGATCGACGAAGATCCCGCTGTCCGCGGCAAGCTGCGCATCGTCTACCTCGAAGATTACTGCGTCAGCCTGTCCGAGCGCCTGATGCCCGCCTCCGAAGTGTCCGAGCAGATTTCCTTGGCCGGCACCGAGGCTTCCGGCACCGGCAACATGAAGTTCATGCTGAACGGTGCGATCACGCTGGGCACGCTGGACGGCGCGAACGTCGAGATCGCCGATGCCGCCGGCCACGAGAACGAGATCATCTTCGGTATGCTGACCCCCGAGGTCAACGCGCTGAAGGGCATGGGCTACCACCCGAACGCCTTTATCAACGGCGACAACACCGCGATGGCTGTGCTGGACTTCCTGGAGAAGGGCTGGAACGGCGAGAACTTCAGCGAGGTCACGAGCAACCTGCGCAACTCCGACCCGTACATGGTCATGGCGGACTTCAAGGATTACCGCCGTGCCCAGCACGATCTGCAGGAACTGTACCGCGACAAGCAGAAGTGGAACCACATGAGCCTGATGAATATTTCCAACGCGGGCATCTTCAGCGCCGACCGTTCCATCATGGACTATGCGCGTGACATCTGGGGCGCCACTCCTGTCAAATAATTTCGTTACTTGATTTTTGGCCGTGCCCTTCACAGGGCACGGCCTTTTGCATAGGCTTCCCCCATTGGGGGGAAGCTGTCTGCGAAGCAGACTGATGAGGGGCGGCCTTGCCGCTGCTGCCCACTACCGGGTTCCCACGCCAAACGCGCCCCTCATCCGGCCCTCCGGGCCACCTTCTCCCCCAGGGGAGAAGGCTTTACGCTAACGTAAAGGGGGAGACTTTTATGTCTCACACTTTTTATAACAGTTTAGATACTGCCTGCAAATCCCCGTTCGGGGCAATTCCCGCCGGGCAGGCTGTGACTTTCAACCTGACAGTGCCCGAGGATCTTGGCTATGTGGACCCGCATCTGGTTCTGACGAAGGATCGTGAAAACCCGGTACACTACCGCATGGAGTTCACCGGTCAGACGCCCCGGGTCAACCACTTCACGCTGACCGTCACACCCACCACATCGGGGCTGTACTTCTACCATTTTGACCTGTACACTGATTTCCGCCGTATCTACCGCACGCCGGGCGGCGAAGGGGTGCTCAGCTGGACCGAAGGGCAGGAATGGCAGCTGACCGTGTATGAGCCGGACTTCAAAACGCCGGACTGGCTAAAAAACGGCACGATGTATCAAATTTTCCCCGACCGTTTCTGCGAAGGAAAGCCCAACAAGGAGATGCCCTTTGCCGACCGCATCTACCGCGCCGACAAGACCGGCGAGCCGTATTTCTGGCCCACCGAGCAGGACGAGGGCTACCTGAATATGGACTACTACGGCGGTGACTTTGCGGGCATCCAGCAAAAGCTGCCGTATCTGCGTGATTTAGGCGTCACCTGCATCTACTTGAACCCGATTTTTGAGGCCCATGCCAACCACCGCTACAACACGGCCGACTACCTGAAAGCCGACCCGCTGCTGGGCACGAACGAGGAGTTCAGCGCCCTCTGCCTGGCTGCTGCCCGGGAGGGCATCCGCATTATTTTGGACGGCGTGTTCAGCCACACGGGGTCAGACTCCCGCTACTTCAACCGCGAGGGCCGCTACGGCCCGGGCGGCGCGTACCGCGACCGCAACTCGCCTTACCGTAGCTGGTACGACTTTGACTCGGGCTATCCCTGCGGCTACCGCAGCTGGTGGGGCTTTGAGACACTGCCCGAGGTGCAGGAGGATTCGCCCTCCTATGTAGATTTTATCTGCGGCAAGGGCGGCGTCATCGATACTTGGCTGAACCTGGGCGCTTCGGGCTTCCGGCTGGATGTAGCCGACGAGCTGCCCGATGATTTCATTGAAAAAATCCGCACTGCCGTCAAATCCCACGGCGACGACAAGCTGCTTCTGGGCGAAGTGTGGGAGGACGCGACCACGAAGGAAGCCTTCGGCCAGCGCCGTACCTACCTGCGCGGGCGCGGACTGGACGCCGTGATGAACTATCCCTTCCGCAATGCGGCGCTGGACTACCTGCACGGCGGCGACGTGGCCGCTGTGGCCGATGCCCTGATGCAAATTTGCGAGAACTATCCTGCCCCGGCGCTGGACTGTGCCATGAATTTCCTGTCCACCCACGACACTGAGCGCGCCATCACCGCCATTGCGGGCGAGCCCTGCAACGGCCGCGACCGCTGCTGGCAGAGCAAGCGCTGCATCCCCGCCGACAAAATGGACGATGCTGTGCGCAAACTGCTGTTGGGGTATGCGATGATCTTCACGCTGCCCGGCGTACCCTGCGTCTACTACGGCGACGAGATCGCCATGCAGGGCTACCGCGACCCCTTCAACCGCGCATTCTTTGACTGGAACTCCACCGAGCAGCGGCTGCGCGGCCCCATCAAGACGCTGGCCGCTCTGCGCCGCAGCTGTGACGCCTTCGACGGCGGGCGGCTGGAAATTGTCCGCGCCGAGGGGGATGTACTGCACTACCGCCGCGTCGGCAAGACCCAGACGGCAGAGATCATCCTGAACCGCGGACCGCACCTCCTCGCCGAGGAGGCCTTCGGCAAGAACACCGAGGTCAACCCCGGCGGCTTCACGGTGCTGGTCGAGGACAATGAGCCCGAGCATGTGGGGTATTTTTCGGTATATTGAGCAAATTCCCCTTGCATTTTCCGCGCCCCTATGCTATAATCCACTCAAGGTAAAAGGGAGTAAGGGACGCGCCGCCGCGCGTTGTATCGCTTCGTCACCACGGACTTTGGCCCCGGGGCATACTGAAACACTGAGACTTTTGCCGCAGACTTTTTCTGCGGCAGGGGTCTCTTTTTTTGCTCCCTGCCGCCCACGATTCGGGAGGGTCCTGTATGCAATTTCTCCAAACCTTTGCCGGGCTGTTCGCCAACCTCGGCAACCTCACCTGGCAGATGGTGGTCATGTGGGTCATCGGCGGCCTGCTGATCTACCTTGCCATCGCCAAAAAGATGGAGCCGAGCCTGCTGCTGCCCATGGGCTTCGGTGCCATCCTCGTCAACTTGCCGCTGTCCGGTGCCATCACACAGGGCGAAACCGTTGGCCCTGTCAACGCGCTTTTTGACGCCGGTATGTCCAACGAGCTGTTCCCGTTGCTGCTCTTTATCGGCATCGGCGCGATGATCGATTTTGGCCCGCTGCTGGAAAAGCCGTGGCTCATGCTGTTCGGTGCGGCGGCGCAGTTCGGCATTTTTGTCACACTTGTGCTGGCGGGGCTGTTCTTTGACCTGCCCGACGCGGCGTCCATCGCGGTCATCGGCGCGGCGGACGGCCCGACGGCTATCTTCGTGGCGAACACACTGGGCAGCAAATACCTGGGTGCTATCATGGTGGCGGCCTACAGCTATATGGCGCTGGTCCCCATCGTGCAGCCGCCGGTCATCCGCCTGTGCACAACGAAAAAAGAGCGGCTGATCCGGATGCCGTACCAGAAGGGCAATGTCAGCAAAATCACCAAAATTTTGTTCCCGATTGTGGTCACTATGCTGGCCGGATTGGTAGCCCCCGCCAGCGTGGCGCTGGTCGGCTTCCTCATGTTCGGCAACCTGCTGCGCGAGTGCGGTGTGCTGAACGCCCTGTCTGAGACGGCACAAAACGTGCTGGCAAATCTTATCACGATCGTGCTGGGCCTGACCGTAGCCGGGCAGATGACCGCAGACAAGTTTGTGCAGCCCGACACGCTGCTGATCCTGGCGCTGGGTCTGGTCGCATTTATTTTTGACACCGCCGGCGGCGTTTTCTTCGCCAAGCTGTTGAATTTGTTCCTGCCCGAGGGCAAGAAGCTGAACCCGATGATCGGCGCGGCGGGCATCTCCGCCTTCCCGATGAGCGGCCGTGTTGTCAACCAGATGGGCTTGGCCGAGGACAACCAGAATTTCCTGCTGATGTACTCGATCAGTGTCAACGTCTCGGGCCAGATCGCGTCGGTCATTGCCGGCGGGCTGATTTTGACCCTGATGAACGGTTATGTATAAGGAGGCTTGCGCCATGTCAACTGCTCTGCTGCCCGTCACCCTCTCGATGCTCTGCGCCGGTATGGCGGGGATTTTCCTCGTCCTCGGTGTCCTCGTGCTGGGGGTGTATGCACTGAATAAGTTTTTCAGCGGAAAATAAAAAAGCTTCTCCGAATGGAGAAGCTCAACTTACAGGGGCGGGCATGGCTCGCCCCTGCATTTTATTTTATTACTCCTTCGCTACAAACACCACACCGACCACGCCGGGACCGACATGGGTGCCGATGGTGGGGCCAAGCTGGGCCACACGGCCGCCGGTCAGTTGGAGATTCTGGTGCATGTAATGGTGTACCGGTGCAATAAGCTGCTTGTTATCGCTGTAGAGCAGCGTATAGCCGTAGCGCGGGTCAACACCGCCGAGCGCGTCCAGCTGCTTGAACATGGCGACCAGCGCACCGGGGCGGCCGCGGCCCTTGTCCACCAACTTGATGGCACCGTCCTGCAGGGCCAGCACCGGCTTGATGCCGAGTGCGCCGCCCACCAGCGCCACCGCTGCCGGCAGCCGGCCGCCCTTCTGCAGATGCTTGAGGCTGTCCACCACGGCAACGATGCGCACCCGCTTCTTGAACTGTTCCAGCACAGCGGCGATCTCCTCCGCCGTCAGGCCCTCCTCATCACGCAGGCGCACCGCCTCACGGACGAGCAGCGCCTCAGCCTGCGAAGCCGCTTCGGAGTCTACGATATGCGCCTGCAGGCCGACATCGGCGGCGGCCAGATGCGCGCACTGGTAGGTGCCGGACAGCTTCTGGCCGATGGTGATCACAAGAACCTCATCCCCCGCCGCGGCGGCGTCCTCATACACCTGCATAAAGCTGGCCGGACTGGGCTGGCTTGTGCGGGGCAGCTTGCTGTCCTCTGCCAGACGGACGAAAAATTCATCCTTCGTCATCGTGCCGTCATCAAGCTGGGTGGTGCCGTCTGCAAAGGTGACAGACAGCGGCACGACAAAGATGCCGGGGAGGGACAGCTCCGCCGCGGTCAAATCGGCGGCGGAATCAGTAACAATACGGATCATGGCAGTAACTCCTTTATGGGCGTGCGGCAGCGCCGCATGTTGTTGACTGTTCAATAACTTATTCAGTATACCACAGCGCACCCGCCGTGTAAAGTGGGCAGCGGCATAGAAAAAGCCCCCTTGCGGGGGCGGATTCTGGCAAAAATGACGACGTGGAATGGATTTGTAGGAGCCAGACATATCCGGCTCTCATCTTGAAGGCAGACGGTCGTTTGCGGGGAAGTTGCGGGCCGCATATATGCGGCCCCTACCGGACGCCGTTTGTTTGAACCGAGCAATAACGGCACTCAGTCCCATAGGGATACTCCTCCCCTACTCCTCGATGCCCAATAGCGCTGTGGCCGTATCCGGGTCAAGCTGCTGCACCGACTCCAGCTTGCGGGTGATGGCGCGGCTGCGGGGGCCGATGAGTTCTTCCAGGTCAGAGCCAGTCTGGTTCAGGTGGCGCTGCATCTGCTGCAGGCCCGCGCCGAACTTTTCAAACTCGGTCTTGACCGCACCCAAGATCGTCCAGACCTCGCCGGAGCGCTTCTGGATGGCCAGCGTGCGGAAGCCCATCTGCAGGGCGTTGAGCAGCGCCGCCATGGTGGAGGGACCTGCAACCGTGATCTGATACTCGCGCTGCAGCAGTTCAGTCACACCGCTGGAGACGACCTCGGCATACAGCCCCTCAAACGGCAGGAACAGGATGCCGAAGCTGGTGGTGTAGGGTACCTCAATGTACTTGTCATGGATATCCTTTGCCTCGGCGCGCAGGACGTTATTCAGTGCCTTGCGCATAGCGGCCACGGCGGCCGCATCGCCCCGCTCCTGCGCTGCCTGCAAATGGGCGTAGGTATCGCCGGGGAATTTCGCGTCGATGGGCAGCCAGACCGTGCCGCTCTGGCCCGGCAGCTTGACGGCATACTCCACGCGGTTGGCACTGCCCGGCACGGTCGCCACATTGCAGGCATACTGGCCGGGGGCCAGAATCTGCTCCAAAATCGCGCCGAGCTGCACTTCGCCCAGGATGCCGCGGGTCTTGACGCCGGAGAGCACCTGCTTCAGGCTGCCCACATCGGCGGCCAAATTCTGCATCTCGCCCAGGCCCTTGTAGACCTGTTCCAGCTGGGCGCTGACCGTCTTGAACGAATCGTTGATGCGCTGCTGCAAGGTGTCCTGCAGCTTTTCTTCGACGGTACCGCGAATTTCGTCCAGCTTTTTGTTGTTGTCGGCGCGGATGGTGTTCAAGCCCTGCACCACCGCGCCGCGCACGCTGTCCATCCGCACGGCGTTGGAATCTTCCAGGTTTTTCAACCGCGTTTCCATCATTGTCAGCTGGGCCAGCAGGGCGTCGTTGGCAGCCTTCTGGCGGGCAGCCCCGGCGCGGTCGATAGCCTCCAGCCGTGCGGTATTGGTGGCCGCACTCTGGCGCTGGTTCTCGGCCAGCACGGCGGAGAAATCCCGCAGTGTGGCGCTGGTGGTGCGGGCGCTCTCCCCCTGCATGGCGCGCAGCTGCTCGGCCAGTAGGTCCGTCTCGCTTTGCAGCACCGGGGTCATGGCGCGGACAAAGTCGTCCGCCGTGTCAATTTTCTGCTGTGTTTCGTTGTTTTTTTGCAGTACCTTTGCCAGAATGACCGCCAGCAGGATATCCCCCGCCACGGCCAGCGCCAACAGCACATACAGTATCCATTCCATGCTCCGCCCTCACCGTATCAGCAGCAGCGCCGCACCGATGACGGCCAGCACCGCCGAGAAGATCTCCGTCTCCCAGCTTTTGCGCTCGACACAGCGGGCGTTGGGGTTGTACCAGACCTGGATTGCCTTGCCCACGGTCTTGTCATGCTTGAACCAGAAGGAGTCGTTCGTTTCCAGCTCCAACCGCTGGCCGTTGGCGTGCAGTTCCACTAAGTAGCGGTAGCCGCCCGCGCTGCGGTTGGGGCTGGTGGAGGCTGCCTTGCGGCATTCCAGCACGCGGGCAGGCAGCAGCGCCGCCCCGCGCACGGTGCGGTATTTTTCCACAATCGCGGCGGCCGCCAGTGCAAAAAGCGCAGCGCCAAGGATGCGGTAGATGATAAGCAATGTTGTTGGCATAGTTTTCTCCCTCTGTTTTGGTATTTCTATGATACAACATTTTGGTGTTAAATGCAAGCTATTCTTTTTATATTTTATGACGCTTTCACGCTTTAGCGTATTGACTTGATTGGTCAAATTTGCTAGAATGTAGAGAGATAGACCCCGAAACGAATGCAAATTTTACAAAGAAAGAGGTCGGCGCATCCCCTGCGCCACTACGCTATGCAACAAAATGAACGTAATACCGCCCTGTATGAGGCGATCCTGCGGCTGAACACGCTGGATGAGTGCATCCGCTTTTTTGACGACCTGTGCGCCGTGACCGAGCTGCGCACGATGGAGCAGCGCTACGCTGTGGCCGGCTGCCTGTTGCAGGGCAAGGTGTACAGCGAAATCCGCCGCGAGACCGGCGCATCCAGCGCCACCGTCAGCCGCGTGAACCGCATGCTGAACTACGGCACCGGCAGCGTGGCCGAGAGCGTGCGCGAGGACCTGGCCGCCCAGGGTATTGCCACCGAAAAGTAAGGAGGTTCCCGTATGTCTGTTTCGATCCGTGATTTCGGCAAGTCCACCACCGGCGAGACCGTCAAGCTGGCCGTGCTGAAAAATGACTTTATCGAGGTGCAGCTGCTGAGTTATGCCGCCATTATTCATCGTATCATCGTGCCGGACCGCAAGGGCAATCCGGTGGATGTGGTGCTGGGCTACGGCACTGCCGCCGACTACGAGCTGAATACCGACAGCATGGGGGCCGCCGTGGGCCGCTTTGCCAACCGTATTGCGGGGGCGCAGTTCCCCCTGTATGAGGAGATCGTCCATGTGACGGCAAATCAGCACGGGAACTGCCTACACAGCGGCCTGCACGGGTTCAGCCACTCGATGTTTGATGTGGAGCTGACCCCTGGCGAGACCGACAGCGTGACGATGACCGCCGTCAGCCCCGCGGGCACCGACGGCTTTCCCGGCAACATGACGTTGACCATCCAGTACAGCCTGGCAAAGAGCGGGCTGGTCATCCGCTATGGGGCCACCACTGATGCGCCCACCGTCTGCAATATGACGAATCACAGTTATTTTAACCTGAACGGCCACGCCAGCGGCAGCGCCCTGGGCCACCGCCTGACCATTGACGCCGACTATTATCTTGAGGCCGACCCGTACAGCATCCCCACCGGGCGCAAGCTGCCGGTGGAGGGCACGCCGATGGATTTTACCGAGGAAAAGACCCTGGGTCTGGACATTGGCGCTGACTTTGCCCCGCTGAAGGAATGCAGCGGCTACGACCAGTGCTACATCATCCGGGACAGCGGCCTGCGCCACGCGGCCTGGGCCGTCGGCCCCGAGACCGGCATCCGCATGGAGGTACTGACCACCCTGCCCGGTATGCACTTGTATTCGGCCAACTTCCTGGCACCGGTCACGGATGGCAAGGACGGCGCACACTACGCCGCCCGGGACGCCGTCTGCTTTGAGACGGAGGACTTTCCCGACGCACCGAACCACCCGAACTTCCCGGACACGACGCTGCTGCCGGACCAGCCGTACAGCTCCACGACGATTTATCGGTTTGATATTGCGCCGATGTAAGAACACAAAAGGCTTTTCCCTCGGGGGAAGCCTTTTGCGTAGAAATACCGCCCTGCGCGAGAATTTCGTGCAGGGCGGTATTTTTATGCCTCTTTACTCAACAAAATTCTGTCATTATCCAGCGCATGGCCGACGTTCTCGGCAAAGCGGTCCAGCAGACCGTCCACGGTGGTGTGGGCGCGCTCCTCGCCGCCGATGTCCAACACGATGTGGCCATGGTCCATCATCAATGTACGGTTGCCCAGGGTCAGCGCGTCGTGCATATTGTGGGTGATCATCAGGCAGGTCAGGTGGTTTTCGGCCACGATCTTTTTCGTCAGTTTCAGCACCTTGTCCGCCGTGGCGGGATCCAGGGCGGCGGTGTGCTCGTCCAGCAGCAGCAGTTTCGGCGTGACCAGCGTGGCCATCAGCAGGGTCAATGCCTGGCGCTGGCCGCCGGACAGCAGGCCCACCGGCTGCTTCATCCGGTCCTCCAGGCCAAGGCCCAGCTCGGAGAGTTTTTCCGCAAAGAGGTCGCGGTCCTTCTTCGTGATGCGGGAGAAGGGCGACGTGTGCCCCGATGCCCGCAGGAAGGCCAGCGCAAGGTTTTCCTCAATGGTCATATGCGGGGCCGTGCCGCGCAACGGGTCCTGGAACATCCGACCGATGGCCTTGGAGCGCTTGTAGTCTGGCAAAAAGGTGATATCTTTGCCCGCCAGCGTGATGGTGCCAGTGTCGGCGATGAACTCGCCCGCAATGGCGTTGAACAGCGTGGATTTGCCCGCGCCGTTGGAGCCGACGATGGTGGCAAAGTCACCGTCGTCGAGGTGAAGGTTCACGCCTTCCAGCGCGATCTTCTCATTGACGGTGCCGGGGTTGAACGTTTTGCCGATGTTTTTCAGTTCAAGCATGGCGGGCACCTTCTTTCTCGGCGTTGGCACGGCGGCGGCGGAAAGCCGCCTTGGACCGGATGGCGGGCGCAGCGATGGCCAGCGCCACGATGACGGCGGAAATCAGTTTCAGACACTCTGACGGGACGTTGGCACGCAGGGCCAGCGCAATGATGAAACGGTAGATAACGCTGCCGATAACGGCAGCCACAGCCTTGACCCACATACCGCTGCGGCCAAACAGCGTCTCGCCGATGATGAGGGACGCCAGGCCGATGACGACCATGCCGGTACCGAGGTTGATATCCGCCGAGCGCTGATACTGGGCCAGCACCGCGCCAGACAGGGCGGTCATGGCGTTGGAGATGCAGAGACCTACCGTGATGGTGAACGCCGTGTTGATGGAGGATGCGCGGACCATGTCCGGGTTGTCGCCGGTGGCCCGGATGGACAGGCCCATCCGAGTGCCGAGGAACAGGATGAGCAGCACGCAGACCACAACTGTGACAAGGGCCGCCACCAGCAACTTATAGGGTGCATTCTCGCCGAGGATGCTCTGCGCCACGGTGAAGATCGTGGTTGTTTTCAACATAGGTACGTTGGAAGAAAACCCCATAACCGCCAGGTTGACGGTGTACAGCCCTGTGTTGGTGATGATGCCCGCCAGAATGGACGGCACCGCCAGCCGCGTTTGCAGAAACGCCGTGACGAACCCGGCCGCCGCACCGGCCAGCAGCGCCAGCGGCAGACCCAGGAACGGATGGCCCGCCACCGCGGCGGTAGCCGAAACAGCGCAGCCCAGGGTGAATGCGCCGTCGGTGGTCATATCGGCGATGTTCAGCACGCGGAAGCTGAGGAACAGCGCCAGGGCAACCAGCGCGTAGATAAAGCCCAGCTCCAGTGCATTCAGCACGGTGGCAACGGTAAACATAGGGTAGCTTCCTCTCTAAAAGTAATGGTACAGTCTATTATACAACAATGTAGGGGCGGATTCCATATCCGCCCGCGGGACGCTGCGGCTGCGCAGGCATCCCGGGCGCATATAGAATGCGCCCCTACGGTCTCTTCCCGGAGGGTTTATTCCGCCGTGGTGACCTCAACGACCTGACCGGCCAGATCGTTGAAGGCGCTGTAATCGATGCCCAGGGCGTCGGCGGTCTCGGTGTTGACGGTGATGATGCCGCCGTCCATGACGTGGTACTCAGGCACGGTGCCGGTCTCGAGGATATCGAGGGCCATGTCGGCGGTGTAGGTGCCAAGCTCGGTGTAGTTGACGCCGCAGGTGGCGAACGCGCCGGCCGTGACGAAGCTGTCCGCACCGGTATAGAATGGGATGCCGCCCTTGGTCAGTGTCTCGGAGACAGCGGCGGCAGCGGCCATGACGACGTTATCGGTCGGGGTAAAGACGGCGTCGACCTGGCCCACCATGCTGGACGCGGCGGTCATGATCTCATCGTTGGTGTTGCCTGTCTTTTCGACGTAGGCAATGCCCTTGGCATCGAGGTAAGCCTTGGCTTCGGCAATGGGGGTCGTGGAGTTGGCTTCAGAGTTGGAGTAGAGCAGGCCGACGGTCTGGATGTCAGGCTGGACGGCAAACATCATATCCATGATGGACTGGGTGTTCAGCGCGTCGGAAGTGCCGGTGACGTAGTCGATATCGGTCAGATCCGCGGCGGCGGGGTCAGAGATGGCGGCGTAGATGACCGGGGTCTTGGTGCTCTCAGCAGCGGTGGCCATGCACTGGGCAGCCAGCGTTGCAATGGGGATGATGGCGTCGTAGCCGTCAGAGACGACCTGGGTGCCGATCTGGTTCAGCGTCGTGGCGTCGTTCTGGCCGTTGAAGTCCTTGTACTCAATGGTGATGCCCTTCTCGGCGGCCTTGGCGTCCAGCTCGGCCTCGACGGCGGTGCGGATCTCGTCCAGGCTGGCGTGGTCGAGCTGCTGCACCACGGCGATCTTGTAGCTCTTGGCGTCGGTAGTGGCTTCAGCGGCGGTGCTCTCGGTGGAGACGGCGGCGGAGGAGGAAGCGGCGGTGGAGGTGGTATCAGCGGTGGAACCACAGGCGGCCAGGCTGGTCATCATAGCGGCAGCGGACAGAACAGCAACGAACTTTTTCATGGTAAACTCTCCTTTATTTGTAAAACAGGTAATGTTGTAGTTGCAGGGGCGGTCATTGACCGCCTGCGGGCGAATAGGTCTGCGGACTTATTTTACAAATTCAGGCTTGCCATCGCTCTTTCATCAGGTCTATCTTCATGTTTCCCTCTCCTCTCAAAGTTGAAAAACAAAACTGCCCTTGCACAGAATTTCTCCTGTGCAAGGGCAGATAAAACAAATCTGTGGTGCCACCTTGCTTGCCGTGCATAGTATAAAAACACGGCCACTCCGTAGGGAACCAACATTCCCCTGCTCTATAACGGGAGCACCCGGCGCTGGATACTGGGAGCGAGGCTCCTTTCCCCATGCCCTCCGCGAACCATTATGCTTACCCGCTCTGTATCCCCTTCCCAGCGTCGGGGACTCTCTGTGACTGCGCTGTGAGCTTTACTTTCGCTTCATTGGTTTAAAGCATTTATACCACAAGCCGGTGCGTTTGTCAACACCCTTTTGCAAATTTTCTTGCGGTGTTTATTCTGCCTGCGCTGTTTCCGGCGAAGCCATGTTGTTTTTATCGAGTACAAACAGTTTCTGCACCAACTCCCCCACTGGGGCACCGGCGTCCTTTAACAGGCATTGGCGGTTCAGGTAGGGGCTGTCCTCGCCGTCCAGCGCCAGCACCATATCCTTGCCGCGCAGCGCATCGCTGCCCAGGTATTTGGTCAGGCTGTCGGCGTCCCAGGCAGTCTCGGCGTCGTCGGGGGTAAAGTTCCCAGCGTTGCTCCACGTGCCGTAGACCGTGGCGATGGCGCAGACCTTGTCGTGGTCCTCGCCCTCGTCATACTTCTGCTTGTCCAGCTGGGCCTGCAGTTCAGCGGCCAGGCCGCCCTCGGTCTGCACAGCGCTGGCTTCGTCAGTGAAGATTAAAATCGCATCATTCTTATAGGTTTTCAGCAGCTGTTTGGCGTCGTAGAGCGGCAGTTCGCTGTCGTCAGCCACGTTCAGTGTGCCCTGCATGGCGTAGTACAGGCGGGCCGCGGCGGCGTAACGGTCGCCGAAGAACCGCTCCATCTGGCGCGGGTAGCTGGCCATGGCGGACTTGAACCAATACACGGCGTCGGCGGTCGTGCCGCTGCGCAGAGCTTTTACCGCCTCGGCGATCTCGGTTTCGGGGTAGTTGTAGCTTGCGTTCGCCAGCACAGACAGCGCTTTGCCCACGGTGGCGCTGCGGGCGTCAGCCCCCAGGCCCGCCGCGTGGAACACGCCGGGGTAGCTGCGGTAGATGCCCTCCCACAGGGTGCGGGCACTGTCACGGTCGGCGGCGGGCAGCACAGCCAGGTAGCCGTCCAGGCTCTCGGTATTGCCGGTCTGCAGGTAGTTGTCCAACAACACGCCGGCAGCCTCGCCATCGGGCACGGCCACGACCCGCACACCGGAAGTGTACAGCCGCTCGATCAGTGCGCCGCGCAGCTCGCTCCCGCGCAGGTTGTCGGTGTCGGCCACGTAGACGCGGTAGTCGTCCTTCCCGAAGTCCGACGCATCCAACGGGTAGGTCATGTCGAAGCGATGCAAGTTTTTGGCATTGTACTCCTCTACCGGGTCGGTCACGTCGGCAGTCTCCCGGGTGGCAATGACCAGCTCGCCCGCAGCCTCGGCGGCGGCGGTCTCCGGCGTGGCGGCAACGACTTCCTCGGCGGTCTTATCGTTGTACAAAAAGTCCTGCAAGGCCTTGATGTTCACGACCCAGTCAGGGTCGTACATCAGGCGGTTGTCCATGCCGGTGCGGATGCCGTAGGTGCCTTGCAAAGGCATCGACATCTGCTGCACATCGCAGCCCAAAAAGCCCGGAAGCTGCACAAGCAGGGCGGCGATCTCGGACTTGGTAAAGTTCGTCTGGATCAGCGGCAGCACGGTGTTCAGCAGGCTGTCCAGCTCCACGACGCTGGCGTTTTTCACCTGGTCCAGCACAGCCTGGATGACGGTGCGCTGACGCTCGACGCGCTTCCAGTCGTTGTCGATCTTGCGCAGACGTGCGTATTGCAGCGCCGTGTAGCCGTCAAAGTGGTTGAGGCCCGGGTCGACGTGGTTGACAATAAGCATCGAGTTGGAGGGGACCTCCCAGTTCAGCGCCTTGGCCTCCTGTTCGGTGATGTCGATATCGACGCCGCCGACGGCATTCACGATCTGGACAAAGGAGTTGAAATTGACGCGAACATAGTGGTCGACCTGAACGTTGAAGCAGTCCTCGACGGTTTTCATCGTCAGCTTGGGGCCACCGTAGCGGAAGGTGTGGGTGATCCAGTCGTATTGGTCCTCGTAGCCATCCAGCAAAATCGGTACGCCGGTGCCGCGTTCGATGGAGACAAGGCGGATGATATGATCCTTGATGTCCAGCGAAACCAAAATCATGCTGTCGGCGCGGGCATCATCGCTGAACTCGGTCGTATCCTCGGTGCCGTCCAGCTGGTTCAGGTGGGTGAAGGCATCGGCATCGTTGACGGCCTCGGTGCGTTCGTCGGTACCAATGAGCAGGATGTTCAGCACGTTGTCGTCAGAGAAAGGGCTGCCCTCGGGCATCGTCATCTCTTTTTCGGTGTGGGCCAGGCCGGTGCCGTCCAGGTCCTGGTCCTCGCCCGCGTCAATATCGCCCATTTCCTCCACGCTGCCGTCGTTGTAGCGCAGCAGGTCGAGCTTGCCGTTGATGTACAGCCCGGCCACGGCCGCCAGCACCGCCACGACCGCTGCCGCAATTATGGCGATGCGCCCGGCCCTCGGCAAGCGGCGCCAGAAGTTGGGCTTTGACTGTTCGGTGGTTTGTTCTTCTTTTTTGGTTTCTACTTCGTTCATAGTTGTTTACTTTCCCCTATGCAAAATACGCCGCCCTGCGGCACGAATATCACAACAATAATACAAAAATGCCGCCCCGGCAAATATGGTCAGGCCCAGCGCACGCCAGGTGAACCAACCGTGCTGGATGCTGTGGGTGCGCAGCACGATGAACCACGCCGGGGTCATCAGTGTGCAGAGCAGCAGCGGCAGCGCCCGGACAAGCTGCTGCTTATCCCGGATGCTTGCCACAAACAGCGCCGCCAGCAGCACCGCCACAAGGACCAGCGGCCAGAACAGGTGCTTTTTCGCCAGCGTTTCGTATACAAAACGTATTATATTACCCCATGTCAATTTCATGCCATGCCAGCTGTCGGCGGCGGTGCGCACGCCCACCTGGTGCAGCGCGTCGGCAATGACGTTCTGCCCGGTCACAAGCCCGGCCAGCACCCATTTGGACGCCCAGCACAGCAGATACCCAACGCCCCATGAAAGGCTTCCGCCCACCACAATGCCGCACTGGGGCACACCTGCCCGCAGCCGCTGCTGGGGCTGCAGCAGCCAGCAGACCAGCGGCAGGCCGAGCGTCAGAATCGGCGTGACGAGCAGGTCGCAGAAGGCCGTCACAACGCCCAAAACCAGCAAGGCCAGGCAGACGCTGTCACTGCGGCGGGGCTTGGCCAGCACCCAGACGCAGCCAGCATAGGCGGCGGCAAAGCAGGTGAAATACTGCACCTGATGCGGCACCCAGAACACCGTGACCAGCAGCTGGCTGACGACGAACCAGAAGGCCGCCCGCAGCCCGCAGCGGCGGCGCAGCAGCCACACCACCGCCGCAAACAGCGCCGCCAGCACCACATACTGCACGACCCGCACGCCGGTAATGGTCGTGACCAGCAGCAGCGGTCGCAGCCAAATGAGATACCCGTGCCAGTACCGCGCGTAGGAGAAGGGCTCCAGCTCCGGTGCGTCGGTGCGCTGCGCCCCGGCGGCCCAATCCTTTTCTATGTACCATTGCAGGTCGTCGGCCAGCGTCTCAAAGTTATCGACGTTGTAGGCCGTGTTCGTCATCATGGCTCTCAGCGGCGGAGCCTCGTCGGCGGCAGCGGCCTCGGTCAGCATGATGGTGTCGGTATAATTGTCCATCTGGAACAGCTTGAAGCCGAAATATTCAGGGTACAGCCCCTCACCTGCGATGGTCTGCGCGGATTCGTAGACGTGGTCCCGCACCCGATCCCCCGGCAGGGCGTAGGCCGCCAGCAACAGCACAAACAGCGCCGCCAGCGTAACGGCAAATGCCGCCAGTGCCCGCAGGGGAAAAGGTGGTTTTTGTTGTTTCGTGTCCGCCATGGGGCACCTCTTTCCGATAAAAAATCTATTCTATTATAAAACAAAAGTCCCCCGGTTTCAACCGTGGGACTGTGAAAAAACTATGACACCATATCCGTCTGCCGGGATACGGACAGTACAATGCCCATTTCTCCCAGCAGCATCAGCAAGCTGGTACCGCCGGAGGAAAAAAACGGCAGGCTGATACCCGTATTCGGTATCGTGTTCGTTACGACCGCAATGTTCAAAATGGCCTGCAAAATGACCTGCACCACAAAGCCCACCGTCAGCAGCGCGCCAAACTTATCCCGCGCCCGCACCGCAATGGACATACCGCGCAGCAACAGCAGCAAAAACAGCGCTACCGCCAGTGCCGCGCCGAAAAAGCCCAGCTCCTCGCACAGGATCGAGAAGATGAAATCGTTCTGCGGCTCGGGTACGTACAAATATTTCTGGCGGCTGTTGCCCAGCCCCAGCCCGGCCAGCCCGCCGGACGCGATGGCGTACAGGCTTTGGATCGTCTGGTGTCCCTCCCCCAGCGGGTCGGCGAAGGGATCCCGCCAGCTGGCCAGGCGGTCGGTGGCGTAGGGGACCAACTCCGGCAGGGCCGCCACCGCCGCCGCGATGGCCGCCACGCCCAGGCCCCCTGCCAGGCCGAACCACTGCAGCCCGGTCCCACCCACAAACATGAGCACCGCGCCGATGGACAAAATCAGCAGCGTGCCGGACAGGTGCGGCTCCAACAGCATCAGCACCGTGACCGTGCCCAGAATCAGCGCGAAGGGCAGCACGCCGGTGGAGAAGGTTTTCATCCTGTCATGATTCAGCGATATGATGTGGGAAAACACCAGCACCACCGAGAATTTTGCGATCTCGCTGGGCTGCAAGGTACCCAGCCCCGGCAGCACGATCCACCGCTTGCAGCCGTTGTACTCCGGCATAAACAGCACTACCGTGAGCAAAACCAGCGACAGACCCAGCATCGGCCAGGCCAGCTTGTGCCAAATGTGGTAGTCCACCAGGCTGGCCGCGTACATGGCCGCCACGCCCAGCGCCGCAAACAACAGCTGCGGCCGGATGTAGGTGTAGGCGTCGCCGCGGCGGTACAGCGCCACCGCATATCCGGCCGAAAACAGCATGATCAGCCCATAACTGAGCAGTGCCAGCAATATAATCAGGAACGGCACATCGAACGTGGGCAGCGCCGCCGCCCGGGCCTTGAATTTTTGCACCAACACAGCCATACAAAACGCCCCCTGCGCAGAGTGTACGCAGGGGACGGTGAGTTTATTCCTTATTTATGCAGGTCCAGGCTCAGCATCGTGTAGGCGTTCTCGCCCTGCTGAACGCTCTGGGAGCCGGCCTCGTAGCAGGCTTTCAACACTTCCATGTTTGGCTGAGGTGCATCGGGGTCGGCGATCGTGCCGGTAGCCTGCGCTTCGGTATAGTTGTCAATGACTTGGGCACAGATGCGCCTGCGGTCCCGCAGCGGGGTCATCAGATTGGCCATCCACTGCTGGTACATACCGTGGTAATCACTGCCGTGATCCGCAAACAGGAAGTAATATTCCTGCTCGACTTCCAGGGGCGAGGCCTGGTGTTTGTAAAAGTCGGCCAGGGCGCCGCGCTTTTTGTCCGTGGCAAATCCACGGACGTCCGCCAATCCGTTGGGGAAAAGCTCCGGGTGGCGTATCCATTTTGAGTACGGCTCCACCTGGACTTTTAGTGCCTCGAAAATTTCGAGGAAATCCTCTAAGGCGATCTTCATTTCGCCCTTTTCCCACTTTTGGATCGTTCGCTTGTCACGGCCAAGGCGGTCTGCCAATTCACGCTGAGAGACATCTACGCTCTCTCGTGCTGCAACGATCGCTTCGGCCACGCGTAATCGATATTCGGACATAAGTTTCTATCTCCCCCATCATTACCCACTTTTGCCGGAAGAAGTAAAAGCAGCCGTACATTTTACGCCGCCAAAATTTCTAGCATTGGTTGTGTACTTTGCACATGGGGCTGTGATATATTGGTAGAAGCACCACGAGAAAAGCCACATAAACCATATATGTATTTTACAGCAATTTCCATTTATTGTCAATGCGTTTTGTGATGTAACATAATAAAATTGGGTGAGAATCGTGTATATCTATCGTGTCGTTCGTCAACAACTTTCCATACCGGGAACAGGCTGCTATACGACCTTTGGCATTGCCGCGCTGCAGCTTTTGGCCGGGCAGTGGCAAAAAGTGCGCTTTATCGCAGATGTATCGCTCAACCAGCAGCTTGTGGAGACGCTGGCCGCCGCCTGCACCACCTGCCAGCTGGATCCCCGCCAGCTGGCGGATGTGGTAGAGGATGCGATTGTATAATTTAGAGAAAAGTGTGCAAATTTTGAAATAGCACTAAAATTACCCGAATACACCAACGGCGCACCACCCTGATCAGGTGATGCGCCGTTATTTTTCTATATAGAAGATGCAGATTCAGGTCAAGCCACCTGTCATCGCACCGCAAACCCTTCGTGTTGCAGGTATTATCCCGTACTTCACAAAAAATGTAAATCGTTCCAAAGTATGATGCCGCAGAGCAAAAGCCACGTTTGAAATTCGTCAATTTTTAGCAAATTTTATTGCCTTCATTAGATAATTGTAGACAAAGCGCACAAGCAATGCTACAATATAGCTATTCTGGGTTTTATTGTCCCCCAAAAGTAAGGAGAATCGCCGTGAAGCTGAACAACCGCCGCACTATTCTGGTGGGTCTTGCATTTTTGTCGATCTGCACATTCTGGCAGATGTACGACAGCGTAATGACCCTGATTTTGACCGATACCTTTAAATTGAACGAGACGTTCGCCGGGGCCATCATGGCCGCAGACAACGTGTTGGCGCTGTTTTTGCTGCCGTTCTTCGGGGCGCTGTCCGATAGAACACACACCCGCATCGGGCGGCGCATGCCCTTTATCGTGGGCGGCACGGCGGCGGCGGTCATTTTGATGAACCTCATCCCGCTGCTGGACGACCGCTATGCCGCCCACCCCAGCACCGGAACGTTAGTGCTGTTTATCGTGGTGCTGGGCCTGCTGCTGGTGGCCATGGGCACCTACCGCTCCCCCGCTGTGGCCCTGATGCCCGACGTCACCCCCAAGCCGCTGCGCAGCCGCGCAAACGCCATCATCAACCTGATGGGCGCGGTCGGCGGCATCCTGTACCTGGGGCTGGCCGCCGTGCTGTACCCGGCGTCCAAAACGAAGGGCGTGGAGCACGTCAGCTACCGCCCGTTGTTCTTCATCGTCTCGATGATCATGGTCGTGGCTGTTGTCGTTTTGTACCTGACCATCAAGGAGCCGAAGCTTGAGGAAGCAAACCAGAAGCTGGAGGCCGCCCACCCCGAGTGGAACCTTGCCACCGACGACGGCGCAGGTCACGAGGTTTTGCCGACCCCGGTCAAGCGCAGCCTGGCGTTTTTGCTGGTCTCAATCTCGCTGTGGTTTATCGGCTATAACGGCGTTACAACGTGGTTTACCAAGTATGTAGAGGCTGTCATGGGCGAGGGCCTGGGCGGTGCGTCCACCTGCCTGCTGGTCGCCACGGCGGGCGCAATCGTCTCGTACATTCCCATCGGTACGCTGGCCGCCAAAATTGGCCGCAAGCGCACGATCCAGTGCGGTATCGTGCTGCTAGCCACCTGCTTTATGCTGGGTTACCTGCTGACCACGATGTACACCTCGATCCAGCCCATCATGTACGTGGTGTTTGCGCTGGTGGGCCTGGCGTGGGCCGCCATCAACGTGAACTCGCTGCCCATGGTGGTGGAAATGTGCCGCGGCAGCGACATCGGCAAGTTCACCGGATATTACTACACCTTCTCGATGGCTGCGCAGGTCGTCACGCCCATCGTGGCCGGCTCCCTGATGCGAGCCATCGACTACCGCGTACTGTTCCCCTACGCCGCCCTGTTTGTAGCCCTGAGCTTTGTGACCATGTGCTTCGTCAGGCACGGCGACACCAAAGCCGAGGCAAAGAAGGGGCTGGATGCGTTTGAGGATATGGATACGTAAACAGCCTTTTCATTATTAAACTTTTAGGGGCCGTTGCACTAACAGCCCCTATTTTGTATGAAAATGCGTAAGACCATTGGCCTTATGCCAGAGCCTTGCAAAAATCACTTGTGGGGGTTCTTGATGGCGGCCTGTCGGCCAAAAGCCCCCGCAAGTGCCCTAAAATATCGCTTATTACCGCTATTTTTGTGCCATTTCATTCCATCCCCGCGTTCATTATTCTGGGGGTTCCTGCACAATTTTGCCTACACGAATTTGCGCATCAGCCCCCGCACCTTCCCTCTCACACTGAACGGTACAATGGTTCTGCATCAGTTGCAACTCCCATATAAATCGTTCTCCGTCAATGGAAATAATGCGCGGGACAAATGCGTCCAGAAATTCCCGGCTGACTTTTTCATCCGGGAAGAGGTCATTCCAGGTGAACACATCCCCCATCTCCGGCACTTGCCATCGCTCCTGAAGTCTCGCCAGCAGTGCCTTCTCCTGACTGATTTTTGTGTCATAGCTTCTGCGCAAGGCTTTGTAGGCTCGTTCTACTACAAGGCCTTCTTCTTTTGCGCTCTCCAGCTCGGCCACGTCCTTCAAGATCTTCGCCATCCGTTTTTTGCATTGACGTATCTTGTCCTGCGACTCCCTGCTGTAAGTTTGTTGGCGGCATAGTTCGCGGCAACCCTCACGTATTTCTTCCCGGTACTCTGACCATGCTGCCGCAAAGACTTTTTCTGCCATTTTCTCCAACACCCAGCTATGTACTGTGTTGGTTCTGCACTTCATCCCCGTCTCAGCACCTGTCTGCGGGTTTGCGCGCCGGCACCCATAGCGTATGCTGTTGGGTGTCTTAAATTGTCGATACATTCCGGCTCCGCAGCTGCAGAACAGGCGGCAAGCCCATTTATCTCCCGACGCTGCTCCTGCATTCCAGTATGTCTGCGCTGCCGGTCCTTGTTTTCGCGGTCCGCAGCTTGCTCTGCGCCTTCTGCATTTTTCCCACAGCTCTTCCGATACAATGGGCGGGAAATTTCCCTTGACATACTCCCGCTCCTCTTCCGGAATGCTGACTGATTTGTGGGTAAGATAGTCCGTGCAGCTGACTACCCTGCGGTACATATAGCCCTTGTAAATCGGATTTTTTATAATCCCGCGAACTTGCATAGTTGTCCAGCTATCGGAGTCATCTTTATTCCGGATCCCCTGCATATTCAGCTCATCCGCTATGATCGAACAGCTTATACCATCCGCGTACATTTCAAATATCTTCCGTACAGCTTCGACCTTGTCCGCCTCAATAGCAAGGGTCTTATGCTGCCTATCGTAAACATAGCCAAACGACGCATTGTGTGCTGACGGTTCACCTCGTTCTCTTTTCACCTGCTGCCCCGCTCTGGACCGCTCGCTGATTTTCCGGCTCTCTTCCTGTGCCAAGCAAGCCAGGATCGACAGACGAAGTTCTCCGTCACTTTCCATCGTCCAGATATCTTCCATGACGAAATACACTTCGACGCCGCACTGCCGCAGCTCTCGCACCGTTTCCACCGTATCTACGGTATTGCGGGCAAACCGCGAGACCTCCCGCGTCACGATCAGATCAAACTTGCCCTCTTTGGCATCGCACAGCATCTTCATGAAAGCCCGACGCACTTCTTTCACGGTTCCGGTCACGCCATCGTCCGCATACTGATTCACAACTGACCAGTTCGGGTACTGCGCTGCCAGCTTATGATACCATTCCATCTGGCTTTTAAGCGCTGCCGTCTGTGCTTCCAGCTCCGTGGAAACGCGCCCGTAGAAGGCCACCTTGCGTGGACGCCTGAGTGTTTCATCCGAATAACTCACTGATTATCCCTCCTAGCGCCTTCAGTATACCGCATTGTTTACGATTCCAAAAATGTACAAGTAGATGTTTTACTGAACTGCTTAGACGAGATATATCTCTACGCTTATATCCCGCCACCGAGCCGGATGCAGCTTGACGCCGGCCTTCCTCTGCCAATCGCTTGCCTCTTCAAAATCGATGATCTCCCTTGCAAGCGGAATGGGTTCTGCCAGAAAGCTCATATGCAATGACTGGCAGTCCTCATAGCGGTAATCCAGATGACGGCGTCTCTTGGCATCGCCCTCCTGCAGCAGAAAGCCGTGAGTCCTCATAGGCGGGACCACATAAGGTTTTTCCCCTTTCTTCTGTTCCACAATGTCCGGTGTGGTCTCAGGGTTGACCAATTCACCAGCCTTGTAGGTCCTGATCTGCTGGATGCGGGGTTTTTCCTTGGTCTCTGGCGGTTTTGGTTTGATTTTTTCCGTGAGTGAGAGCAGCCATATGTACCGTTCTCCGCTTTTGATGATCCGCCGCACATACACATCCAGAAAGTACTCGTTGATCTCTCCGCCTGAAAAGTCTGCAGAATCGCAGAGGGATGCTTCCAGCTTTTCCAGATCCAACTGTTCTTCTGCGCTGTTTTGCTGTTCAGCCTCCTGCAGTGCTTTCTCCGTTGCCATGACTTTTTCGTTCACCTGCGTGCTCATTTTCATGAACTCCGCGAGAGATATCCTGCTCTGTGCACGTCCCTGCACCAGTTTGTCCATCTCACCGTTCAGATCCTCCAGTTGCTTTTTCAGTGAGATTACCTCTGGTGACTCTGTATTGTTCTGCAGGTACTCATTCAATTCCTCGCCCAGCTTACGCAGATCATCGTTGTGTGTTACCCAAATGGTCTGATACATCTTCTTTGCGATCATTTCCATTTTCCAGTCCCAGGTATATGGCAGTGGGCACGGCACGCCAAAGCCCTTTTCGTCCCGGACCCTTTTGCTGAGTTTTTTGGTAGCAGAGCACATAAGACGGACATCACTTCTGCCATTGCGCCTCTTGTCATGCCCTTCACACTGGTATCTGGCACCGCATTCACAGTAGAGCACCTTCGCCCACTTGTTTTGCGGAAAACCTGTACCAAACCCGTATGTCCTTCCCTCTTTGTCCACATTGTGAGCAGCACGGTTCTTTCGGATCGCAAAGCAGGTGTCCCACAGCTTCTCCGAGACGATCGGCGGGAAGTCTCCCTTGACAAGGGAATAATCGCGTTCACTGTGGTAAATGCGCTCCTGGCTCAGGTAATCCTTCACATGTGACTGGTTATAGGCCTTATAGCCCTTGTAAACGGGCTTTCGCAGTACACGCGACACTTTACTCGCCGTCCATGTGCAGCCGCCTCCGCCGTCTTTCCGGCCCTCTGCCATCAACATGTTGGCCACTGCGGTTTCACCATAGCCGTTCGCGTACAGCTCATAGACCCGACGAACGGTATCGGCCTGTTCCTCGTTGATGGTGTAGGTTTTATTGACCTTGTCCAGGTCATAGCCGAGAACATTGCCGTTACCGTACAGTACGCCATTTTCACGGCTGATTTTTTGCCCCGCCTTGACACGCTCGCTGGTCTTGCGGCTCTCGTCCTGCGCGATACTGGCCATGATCGTAAGGCGAACTTCACCATCCCCGTCCATTGTCCAGATGCCGTCATTCACAAAGTAAACTTCAACGCCATACTGCTTCAGTTCGCGCGTAGCCTTCAGTGCATCCACCGTGTTGCGGGCAAATCTCGACAGCTCACGGGTCACGATCAAATCAAATTGACGCTGCCGGGCGTGGTCCATCATCTGCATAAACGAGGGGCGTTTCTTCATCTGTGTACCGGTGATGCCCTCGTCAATATACTGCGCCACCACGGTCCAGTTCGGGTTGCGTTCTGCAAGGTTTGCATACCATTCCATCTGGTTTCCCAGTGCAGAGATCTGTTGCTCATGTTCGGTTGAAACGCGGCCATAGAACACCACGGTGCGCGGCCGGTTCTTATAGGTCCCAAGATAGTCTTCCATTTCTCTTTTCCCGCTTACAACAACATTACGCGGCGAAGCATGTCTGCCGTATGCGATACATTCTCTAGCGCAAGGCTCATTTGGGCCCGTTCACGTTTTTCCGGGTCTTCTTGCAGGAGGCACTCCAGCGTGTCCTGCAGCTCCTCCACACGCCGTATAATCAGTCTGTAATCCACCGGAGGATATTCGATCGGCGGTTTCTCCGCAATCAGACAGCGAATATATTTTTCTCTAGTCATTCGACTATGCGCGACTTTTGCATTCAACACTTCGAGTTCCTGCATGGGCAAACGCACCTTGATTTCCTTGTAGCCTTCCTTGAGTGCCATAACAATCATCCCTTCTGCTGCATTTCCGTGTAGCTTGGATCTCTTCTGGTTTCATTGTACTCGTTCTCGAACTCAGTGTGAAATGTACACTTTAAACATCTCCGCATAATTCCAAAAGCTGCAGGGAGGAATTGTACGGGGTCGCCTTTCTATAACGGCACAAAAATGCCGTGGAAGATGATTCCTCCACGGCACGATCTGTCGTTATAGCTGTTGCGTTTCTCTCCCTCTGCCATTCCAGACAGGCAACCCTTCCCGGCGCTGTGCCCTGCATCCCGTTGCCGGGGTACAGTATGTTTCCTCGCTTCTTGGCACGCTCCCTATCCGATCCTGGCGCTGCTTCCCCAAAGCGGTACTGCAGAGGACGCTATTCTCTTGTTAGAAGGTTTTTGGCCTTCTATACTATAAGAGATGTAAATTTCGGACAAAAGCACACCTCGAATTCGTTAAATTTACAAAAAGTTCACAATTGAAGCTATCCCCCAATGAAGAAAGGCACTGATGCCCTTTAGCCCATCGTAAAGGCTCAAAAGAAGCAGATGATGTAATGCATTTCTCACAAAATGTAGCTGAGTTCTTTATTGGTCGCATCCATCAAATAAGTTATATGCTCAATTCTTATTCGTTGCCTGTTCTGCAATTTAGTTGTGGGGGGTCTTGATGGCGGTAGGTTTGACTATGTGTTGTAAAAAGTACCCTGAATTACACCCACTATCGCTTTATCGCTATTTACTTGCCATTTCGGGTCTGCTCACGCCGTTATTTACGTAGGATTGTACAATTTTTACAGTGCAAGTTTGCACATCAGTTCCTGCACCATCATTTCACACTGAATTGTATAATATTTCTGCATCAGTCACGGTCGTTCACTACCGATAGTAATATTGTTCGAAACAAACGCCTTCAAAAATTCCCGGCCGACTTTTTTCATTCGAGAAGAAGTCTCCCAAGTTGAACACTCTCCTTGTCCGGCACTCACCATTGCTTCTGAGATCTCGTCAGCAGAACCTTTTCGCGATTGATTTAGGGCAATACCGCATAATTCTAAGTGCCGATACGGCGAGCGAGGTGCGGTAGATGCTAAGCCAAAAGCGCAGATAATACTGGATGTCTTATCGAGCATTTTGGCAACGCAGATGCCGTACCGCAGCCGCCAGAGCGGCGCTTAAGCCGTCAGGCGGGAATTGTGCGGTGTTGCCTTAGCTTCAATGAGCCTTTATTCAAAAGAAAAGAGCCATCTCAGTTCATTGCATCTCTGCATGACACCTGAAATGGCTCTATAGTCACTGTGCTATATACAAATCTTTTAGTTCATCCAAAATCCGATCTTTCGTTCTCCCTACCAGCCCCAATTGCTTAATGTCCACGCTTTCGTTTTGCATCCGCTGCACGAACTCTTGAACATCTGTATAAACGCCTTGGGGAGCCGTAATCTTGACCGTGGGATCAATCAATTCCGTCAGGCGGAAAACATCGTTCTTATGCTTCTTGATATTTTTGCTGTCAACGTGTTCTCCAGCAGCTTTTCGATCCGTCAAATCCATCCACGCTTTTGCCTTAAATGGAATCAGATATGCCGCATCCAAGACAGTCACTCCATCGACAGCAACTTTCCCTTGTTTCAAAAATTCGTAGTAATCATCGTCCAATAGGATAGCGGACAAACTCGAAATATCTTCGTCCATCGGCAGCGGCGTTAATACTGCATTTTCTGGAAGCTGAATAGCATCTAACTTTCGGGTGAAAAGTTCAATCATCGCAGGATACTGATTCGAGATTGGGTGGCTAAAACGATAAAATTGCGGCACACCCGAACTTTTATTGCAATGTTCATATCCAGCTTGTTTTACATATTCCCAGAATTTCTTTCCGAAATTCGCGTCAACTGCTTCTATAATGAGAACAAGGTCAATGTCCTTTGTTGCTCGGAAGTCCAATCCTTCTTCCGTCATCAGAATATCACACGCCGTTCCTCCAATGATGGCGTATTGTTCTTCACTGCCCTTGAACCATTTCTTAAGGCAATACCGCACAATTCTAAGCACAGCAGCCGCCGGAGCAGTGCTTAAGCCGAAAGGCGGGGCACTGCTCCGGGCGGGCGTTGTTGTACTTCAAAATGGTTTCTGTCGACTTTACTTCGGCAGGGCCACGGTGAGGGCGCTGCGGGGGAAAGAACAGCAGGGGTGGAACACGCTGTTTTCGGGGGGCTTGGCCCGGCCGGGGTCAGTCCAGACCTGACCCTCAAGCAGAAGGGAACGGCAGAAGCCGCAGGAGCCGCTGCGGCAGTAGGCACGGGGTGACAGCCCTGCACGTTCCAGCGCTACCAGTACGCTTTCATTGGCGTTGGCTGTCACGGTGATGCTGCCGCTGTCGGTTTGGATGGTCAGGGGATACTGCTCTGCGGGAGCTGTGGCATAATCCGGACTGTGCAGCTCACCGGGAATCTCCTGATGATAGCGCTCCGAGGTGACGCCCCCTGCAATCAACCCGTCATGCAGGCTGTGATACATTTCCTGAGGGCCGCAAAGATAGTAAGCTGCCGCATGGGCATCCGTTTCCCGCAGAATATCCTGCGAGGTAAAATACCCCTGCTTGTCTCCCGGCTGGGGGTCCTGTACCAAGGAAAACTGAACATGAACGCGGCTGCATTCCCGAGCAAGCTGCATGAACTCCTCGCGGAACAGTACCTCCCGGCTGGTATCCCAGCCGCAGAAAAGGGTGATTTCCCGATCGGTCGATTCGTCCACAATACTGCGAACCATGGAGCGCAGAGGGGTAACGCTCATACCGCCGCTGATGCCCACGATTTTCTGTGGCGTTTGGGGGCAAATACAAAATTCTCCCAGCGGGTGGGAAGCCATGACAGTATCCCCCACGGTAATATGCCTGCCAAGCCAACGGGAGGTAAAGCTGCCACCCACATGGATAAACAGGTCATAGTACCCCCCTTGTGCAGCCTCCTTGGGGGAGGAGGCGATGGAATAGGGGCGGACGGCCGTGGCCCCATCGATCTCATAGTACAGGCAGAGAAACTGACCGGGCAGGAAAGGCGCCGGTGCCCCTTGGGCAGCGGTAAAGCGGTAGCGGTTGACATACGGGGCAACGGTTTCAATCTCCGCTACGCGCAGAAGCTGTTTAGTGTGCTCCATACTGCTCCTCCCACCGCACAAAGGCCTCCAACGCCGTGAGAATCTCGTTGCTCTCCCCCTGCATGGCAAGGCGGTCGCCGTCCACATAGTCGGCAACACTTTCGGCTACATCGCTTTCGTAGGGGGCTATATTGTTCAGGATAGAGGCTGTGGCGATTCCACGCAGACGGCCAATGGTATACAAGGCGGCTGTTTCCATATCTGCCCCCAGAATCCCCCTGTCAGACCATGTGCGGCAAATTTCCGATTCTCTATCCGTATAAAAGCTGTCGTGGCTGCGTACAAGGCCGCAACAATGGCCAAAGCCCTGCTCCTGCGCCGCCTGACAGCAGCACGCCAGCAGCCGATGGTCTGCCACGGCCGGGTAGCTTAGGGGTAGATAAGCTGCCGATGCGCCGTCATCCCGCACAGCGCCTTCAGCCAAAACTAGTTGGCCGGGGGCAATATCATGCTGCAATGCGCCACAGCTGCCAATGCGGATGGCACATTGGACACCGCAGCCATGCAACTCCTCCAAGGCGATGCCCATGGAAGCTCCGCCGATGCCGGTGGAGACTGCCAGCACCTGTACTCCTTTATAGGTGCCGCTGATGCTGCGGAACTCACGGTTATATGCCAGTTCCGTCACGTTTTCCAGATGCCGGGCAATATGGTCGATACGAGCCGGATCTCCGGGCAGCAGGGCATAGGGGATATTCAAAGATACATCCAAACGGATATGGGCTTGCAAAGTTCCCATTTGAAATTCCTCGCTTTGCGTATGTTACGGTCAGTCCTGGTTCAGGAACTGCATCAGTTCAATGTGGACACCATCGGGATCCAGGGCATGAACCCAGGTGATGTTCAACTCAGGAACCACCATCACCTCGCTGGCCATCTTATAGCCGGCCTCCTCCAGATAGGCCACCATGGCCTGCAGGTCGTAGACCTCAAAGGAGATGTGCCCCACGCCAATGTGGTTGGGTTCCAGCGGGGCATCGGTACCGGGCTGGTCCAGGAACTGGATCAGCTCCACCTCGGCACCGTAACCCACCAGCTGCGCCAGCTCCAGCTTGCAGCCGGGCACACACATGCCCACATCACACTGCTCGGCAGTTTCAATCCAGCGCATTTTCAGATCCATTTTCAGGGTGTCCTGATAAAAACGCAGAGAACGATCCAGATCCTTTACGACGAAACCGGAGTGATGCATCTTTTTAATGCAGTTGGTTACTTCAAAGCTCATAATGATATACTCCTTCCATTGTGTAGAACCGTTTTATTTATCAGCCTGCAATTTGCGGGCCTTGGCCTGCTTGCGGGCCGAAACGATGACCAGCCCGATGACGGTAACAAGATAAGGTATCATGGCCACCAAGTCGGCCTTGAGGTTCATGGTGGCCAGGGTGATGGAGGCGGCGTTGGCTGTGCCGAAGCCCAGAGAGGCCAGCAGGGTAGAAAGGCAATGGCCGTCTGCCAGCGTGGCGGCGGCAATGCCAATGTAGCCGCGCCCCGCCATCATATCGCGGGCAAAATAAGACAGGTAGCCCATGGACATGAATGCGCCGCCCAGGGAGGCAAACAAGCCGGAAAGCAGCAGAGCCTCAAACTTGACGCGGCGAACGCTGATGCCTACCGAGGCGGCAGCATTGGGGTTGAAACCCACGGCGCGAATCCGCAACCCCAGACGGCTGCGGAACACCAGTACCCAGCACAGAAACACCGCAACAAGAGCCAGATAGGTGAGGATATTGTGTCCGGACAGCACGGGCCCTAGTACAGGGATATGCCGAATCAGAGGCAGCTCCACGTTGGGCAGGTTGATGCTTGGCAGCAGGCGGCTTGTGCCCTTATCGCCGCATGCCAGATACAGCAGGTACACCGTGCCGCCGGAAGCCATGGTGTTCAGGGCCAGCCCGGTGATGATGAGGTCGGAATCCTTATAAAGGTGCAGCCAGGCAAAGAGCAAAGACATGAGAAGCCCGCCCAGAACAGCCCCCAGAAGTCCGGCCCAGCAGTTTTGCAGCCAGGCGCTAAACATAACCGCCAGCAGCGAAGCGGTCAGCATAATGCCCTCCAGGGCCATATTGATGGCCCCTGCATGGCTGGCGATAAGCGCCCCCAGTGCACAGAAGATGATGGGGGTGGACATACGAATTACCGAAAACAGAAAAGCTATGAGATAATCGGAAGTCAGAAATTGTGACATGGGTTATACCTCCTTGTTCTGCTGTGCCAGCCGCACTACGGCACGCTTGCGGAAGGAATCTAAGAACAGCGTGGCAGCAACCAGCAGGATAATGATGGCCTGAATGACCATAACGAACTCGGAGGGAACATCGGTGGTAGTACCCACGATGTTGGCACCGATCTGGAGATAGGCAAACAGCAGTGCCACAAAGGGAATGGCCACAGGGTTGTTGCGGGCCAGTACGGTAATCATCAGTCCGCTGAATCCATAACCGGTCTGGGCTGTCCACAGAAAGCGGTCGTATTTGCCCAAAATTTCTACGGCACCGCCAATGCCGCCCATGGCACCGCCCATAACCTGCGCCAGCAGCATAGCACTGGTTACGTTAATGCCGATGTACCGTGCAAAGCTGTGGTTCTGACCTGTTACCTTGATTTCAAAGCCCTTGGTGGTACGGTTGAGGAACCACCAGGTAAAGATTGTGGCCAGAATCACGATAAAGATGCCGGCATGAAGACTTGTTCCCTTTAGCAGCACAGGCAGCTTGGCGTTTTCTGCCAGGCGCTTAGAACCCAGATAGGTCACGGTGGTGTCGCGCATCCAGTAGCGCAGCACATAGGTTGAGGCATAGGTTAGTACATAGTTGAGCATAATGGTGACAACCACCACGTTGGCGTGCCACTTGATGTTCAGCAGTGCCGGAATGGCACCGCAGACACCGCCTACCACCGCACCGGCCAGAATGCAGACCAGCGGGAAAAGCACAGGAGGAAAATCGGCAGGGAGGGCCGTGGAGGCAAGCCATGCCGTTACAGCACCGGAAAGCATGAAACCGCCTTCTACAATGAGGTTGAACTCTCCCGCACGGAGCATAAAGCACATGCCCAGCGAGGTAAACAGCAACGGTATGGCCAGTTCAATGATGTTGAAGAAACGGCGCGGGCTCTGGAACGGCCCCAGAATAAAGGTGCTGATAGCATCGAGGGGATCCTTGCTGACAAAGAGCAGAAACACCAGCGCCAGCGCAAAGCCAATGAGCACGGCAGCTGCGATGCGGATCAGTTCAAAGTGCTTGATGACAAATTGAGAAGACTTTTTCATTGCAGCGCCTCCTGTATTTCCTCGGCGGTCATTTTACGGACACCCAGCATATACTCGCCCAGCATCAGGTCGTTTACCTCACGGGAGTCGGGAAAGTATGCGGTGATTTCGCCGCCAAACATAACGATCAGACTATCGCTCAGCTGCAAAAGCTCGGTAAGGTCTGCAGAAACAAGCAGCACGGCTGCATCCTGCTCTCGGGCAAGGCGCACCAGCTGTTGGTGGATAAACTCTGAGGAGCCAACGTCAATACCTCGGGTGGGCTGGTTCGCTACAATGACCCGTGCCCCGCTGGTAAACTCTCGGGCGGCGATCATTTTCTGGATATTGCCGCCGGAAAGCATACCGGACATACTTGCGGTGCCGGGGCATACCACATCAAAGGTCTTGACCAGCTCCTCCACATCATGGCGAATGGCCTTGACATCCAGCCGGATGCCATGGGAATACTTTCCGCTGTAATAGCGGTCGGCAATGATATTGTCGGTGACACTCATGGTGGGGGCACAACCGTAGGTCATGCGGTCCTCGGAGATGTTGCTGATGCCCATCTGCCGAATCTGACGCACGCTTTTACCTTTGACACTTTCGCCCTCCAGGGTGATTTCACCTCGTGTAAAGCTGCGCAGACCGGTAAGAATTTCGCTTAGCTCTTTTTGACCATTGCCCTCCACACCGGCAACGCCCAGAATACGGCCCCGATAAAGGGAAAAGGATACGCTTTGCAGAAGTTGCTTTCCGCTGACGCTGTTGTAATACAGGTTCTCGACCCGCAGGGCCTCTCGCTTTTCTCCGGCAGGAGCACCTTTTTCCACTTCCAGCGAAACATCGCGGCCTACCATCATGTTGGAAAGTTCCTGCTCGGTGTAATCGTTGACGTTGCCCACTGCCACTGTGCGGCCTCGGCGCAAAATGGTAAAGCTGTCGCACAACTCCTTGACTTCATTGAGTTTGTGGGAGATAAAGACGATGGTATGTCCCATATCCCGCAGCTTTTTCAATTCCACAAAGAGTTCGGTAACCTCTTGGGGAGTCAGCACGGCAGTAGGCTCGTCTAAAATCAGGATCTCGGCACCCCGAAGCAGCGCTTTCATGATTTCAATCTTCTGCTTCACCCCCACAGAGCACTCTGCCACGGTAGCCCTGGGATCTACCTCAAAGTTGTAT
Source organism: Gemmiger sp. (assembly GCF_057431175.1). Classification (NCBI taxonomy): domain Bacteria; kingdom Bacillati; phylum Bacillota; class Clostridia; order Eubacteriales; family Oscillospiraceae; genus Gemmiger; species Gemmiger sp. The sequence continues at coordinate 108,763 of NZ_DBMDDV010000004.1, forward strand.
TTTTTCGCGATGTCCTGTGTAATGCGGACGGCCTCCTCCATGTCAAAAAGCCTGCGGCGCAGCGGCTCCATGCCCAGCACCAGGTTTTCGGCAACGGTCAGTTCATCCACCAGCATAAAATGCTGGTGAACCATGCCCACACCGTGACGAATCGCATCCAAGGAGTCCTTAAAGCGGATGGGCTGACCCTTCAGCACAATTTGCCCCTCGGTTGGTTCCAAAAAGCCGAAAAGCACTTTCATCAGGGTGGTTTTTCCGGCGCCGTTTTCTCCAAGCAGCGCATGAATGGAGCCACGCTCGCAGGCAAGCCGTACATCGCGGTTGGCGGCAAAGCCGTTGGGATAGATGACGGTGATGTTGTCCATCAGTAAAATCTGTTCTGCCATATTGACCTCCGGTGGTACGGGATAAAGGAAAGCCGGAGGGGAAGGGTTCTTCCCGCCCCGGCGTTTCCGTTAAGTATGCGTGGTTATTTTACGGTTACAGAGTTCTTCAGTTCCAGATACTGCTCCTCGGTCATATCAAAGTAGGAGGGGCAGGTGACCTCGCCGTTGGTTACGGCTTCTACCAGGGCGTCCATGTCGGCACGAATCTCTGCAGGAACCTGTTTCTCGTAGATAGAGTTCTCGATGATCTTGCATCCGCCATCGGCAACGCCATAGATCTCTACACCGCCCCAGTTGATGTCGTCGGCACCTTCCAGAACGCGCTTGACCCAGCTGTAAGAGATGTTGCCCCAATCCTTGTAGGCAGAAGTGATGATGCAGTCAGCCTGAGCGTCGTCCACACCAATGAACTGAGCAGCCAGGTCGGTATCGCAGCCGATGCCCCATACGCCGGATTCCTTGCAGGCTTCCAGAGTGCCAAAGGAGGAGGCAGCGCCTACGGCATAGATGACATCGCAGCCCTGACGAATCTGGGCCAGAGCGGTCTCCTTGGCGGCAGCCTGGTCAACGAAGTCGCCGGAGGCAGAAACCGCTACCTGAGCATTGGGGTTGGCGTACTGAGCGCCGCTGATGTAGCCGGTGATAAAGTCGCTGAGGGTGGGGTATTCAACGCCAACCACAATGCCGACCTTGCCGGTCTTGCTCATCCGCATAGCCAGATAGCCGGTGAGGAAGGAAACTTCGTTCTGGGCGCAGAGAACGCCCACAAAGTTGTCCAGCTTGTCAATGCCATCTTGAGACAGGGCGGTATCCAGAACCATGAACTTGATGTCGGGATAGTTGGGGGCGGCGGAAACCACTTCATCGATCATGCCGTTGTTGGCAGAGGTGAAAATCATAGCGGGTTCCTGGTCGCAGGCGTCCAGAAGAGTGGCTGCGTAAGCAGAGGGATCGGTCGGCAACTCTATGTACTGGCCGTCCACGGGCAGTTCGTCAACAATGCGCCGGAACCCCTCATAGGTGGAATCGGCGATACCGGCATCACCCAGAGTGCCGCCGATATAAATCACCTTGGTAAGCTCGGTGTCCTGCTTGCCCTGCGTATTCTGGCTGCCGGAAGTCTGGGCGCTGCCGCCGCAGGCTGCCAGAGAGAAGGCCATTATCAGAGCCAGTGCTACGGAAATAAGATTTTTCATTTGTCATTCTCCTTTTTATTGAATGTTCTTTTTATTGCAAGCGTTCACGCTGCATAACCATAAATAATGCGTGGAAGGAGCCATTCTTTTACTTGTCAGCCCCTGAACAAGATGCTATACTGAAAATAAACGTTTTGCGACTGTTTGGTCCGAAGGAGGGTGTTATGGCCGTTGACATTTTGGAGCTGGCGCAGACAGCTCCGCCGGAGATCCGGCAAAAATTCCAGCAGCGGGAGTATTCGGAAGGGGACTGCATCATCTCCCCTGCTGCCATGCCGACCTGCTGCCTTTATATTGTGCTGTCCGGCCTGCTTGAGGTGCAAAAGGAATCCGGCGGCGGCAACGCTATTGTGGTAAACACCTTTTCCGCAGGAGATGTGTTTGGCGAGGTAGAGATATTCTCCCCGGAATACAAGCCCTATGCGGTGCGGGTCAAAACAGCCTGCCGTATTCTGGTTCTGGACAAGGAGACCGTGTTCCAATGGATGCGGGAGGTGTTTGACTTTGACCTGTTCCTCTGCGAAATGCTCACCCGCCGAATGTACCTGACCTCGGATTCCATGTCCCGCATTGCCCTTTTGCCCATTCGCGAACGGGTACTGGGGTGCATCTGGAGCTATTACAGCAGGGGACAGCTTTCCCGCCTGACAAAAGAGGAACTGGTTTCCCAGGTGCGGGCGCCCTTGCGAAGCGTCAATCGTGTGGTTCGGAGCTGCATACAACAGGGCATCATCGACTACCGAAAAAAGTGCTTTGTGGTTAAGAATGCTCATGCATTGGAGCTGTTTGCCAGCAATTACGACTTGTAACGTTTTCTTCTGATTGAAAAATAACACAGTCTCCGGCAAAAGAAAAGGTCATATGACCAATCTCGCCAATTTATCTCTAAAGTATAAATTACCATGTTATATTTTGTGCAAATTTGCCATATATTTTGAAGTTTTTCCACGGACGCCATAACCAGTGTCTGCCTGAATTTTTTGAAATACAGGCAGATTTAAGATCTCTTTATGCAAACCGCCGCAATCTGATCACCATTTTTGCCATTGCGCTGACAACGCTGCTGTTTACGTCCATGTTCACCATTGTCTTGTCGTTGAACGCCAGTTATGAAACCTACCAGTTTCGGCAGGTAGGCGGCTATGCACATGGCACCTTTAAGGCAACCTCTCGCCCTGCTATTGCTGCCACACGTGATAACATGGACGAGTATGATACTATTTTCGTCGGATTCCCTATCTGGTGGTATGTTGCTCCCACCATTATTAATACATTTCTGGAAAGCTACAACTTAAAAGGTAAGACCATCATCCCCTTTGCCACCTCCGGCGGCAGCGGCATGGGTAAGACCAATGAAAAACTTGCGCCGAGCTGCCCCGGTGCAAAGTTATTACATGGTAAGGTGTTCAACTCCTACTCCAGCAAAGCCGATTTTTCTGCATGGGTAGAAACGCTGAGCCTATAACTTTCACATTCCTGCGGAATGAAACACCCGCCTGATTGAGAAGATGATCAGCCCCTTGTCAAGTAGACAAGCGAAATAACTAAAGTAAGTCCATAAATATCCGTCATATCCAGAGAATGTGGCGGATATTTGCTTTTGTGAATTTGTGACGTTGAAATTCGGTTCACGAGACAGCTGTTAATATCGGGAAGGGAAAGCAGCCTTGCTGGACAGGCTCTTATTCAAGCGGTTCATCCATTCGAATTCTCTCCTGAATATGGGGCGGAATCTCAACTGAATGTCTACGCACAAAATCACAGGTTTTGGCTATCTGGCTCCACATAAATGTGTTTGCAGCCGAACGCCTACGGCTTATCGGGAGTTGCTTCGCAACTATAAAACGCAGGAGGATCAAGCTATGGCTCGACCCAAAAAGGACGTCATTTATTATGCGCTTACCCTATTACCCATGCCTGGAGCACATACAGCAACAGCCTGCCTGCAACTTGCTATATGTCAAGCAACAGGAAGGCTGTTATATTATTTTAGTCTACAAGATTTCACTAATAATTGAATCACTTTTTCTTTACCATGCAGCGTTTCTTAAAGAACGAAAGCATTGATTATTCTAAAGTAAAATACCGCCAAGCAGTTTTTCCCAACTGCTTGGCGGTATTTTCTTAGATGATATTTGTTTTTATGTAAGCGCTCAAACGGATGGTTACAGAGAGCCTTTGCTCTCCGGATCATAAATAATCCAAGCCGATATATTGGAGACGAATTCGTTTGTCAGCCCATATCGGCGGCAAGAGCCTGGTCGATGAGCTTTTGCAGCGTCTCCGCCTGCTTCTTTTCCGTGATAGCGCCTACGATGGGGTCGCCCACGATGTTGCCGTTCCTGTCAACCACATAGGTGGTGGGATAGGCAAAGATGTTGCCAGTGAACTTTCCCGCTTCTCCGTCGGAATCGAAATACACGTTCTGATAGGTGGCGCCCTTCTTGGCCAGTACGTCCTTCGCCTCGGAGATCGCTGCCTCGTCGCCGTCCAGCGTAAAGGTGTTGACGCCGATGAGTGCGCCGCCCTTCTCCGCAAGCTTCTTGTTCAGCGCGTCCAGATCGGCAAGCTCGCCCACGCAGGGATTGCAGGTGGTGAACCAGAAATTCACTACGGTGACGGCGTTGCCGGAGAACAGCTCGTCACTCTTCACAGGGTTCCCATCCAGATCCTTGCCCTCAAAGGCAGGGAATTTCTGCACACTGCCGTCATCAGGCGGCGCGGTCATGTCGCTGCCCGCAGGCACGCTCATGGCGTCATCTATAGATTGCTGTACCGCATCGGGGTACTTTTCCTCAATCACGGTCAGCTTGTTTTCGATGTCGCGAATCGTCTCCGCTTTTTCCTGAAGCAGTTTCAGCTCATCTGCCGTAAACTGATCCTTGGCGGATTCAATTGTACTGAGCAGGAAATCACCGTAGTTTTTGCCGTCCTCCTGCATAGTCATGCCCTTGTCGGCTGCCATGAATACCTTGTCCCAAAGTTCGGTGTTCTCCGAGAGAATGCCATTTTCCTGCGCCATCAGATCGTTGTACATGGCAGCCGCTTCCTCGGCATTCTTCGGTTCGCTGCTCGTTGCGTCCGTTTTGTCTGCGCCCTTTGCTCCGCAGGCAGCCAAAGACAGCGCAATCAGGGCGATAAGCAGCAGCGCCAGCAATCGGCCGGCAGGTTTCGTTCGATTCATCTTCATCTTTTTATTTCTCCTTGTTATCATTGTTTTTCTGCGGCATTGCAGCCGCCTTGGTTTTATCTTTACCGTCTCCAAAGCCGTAGCGGAAGCTGACGGCGCTGGTAGGACAGGCGCGGACGCACATTCCGCAACGGATGCACTCGGCATGGTTGGGCGTCTTTGTCACGTCCACATCCATTTTGCAGGCCTTGGCGCATTTCCCGCAGGAGACGCATTTGCTCCTGTCTACCTTCATCTGGAACAGGGATACCCTGTTGAACAGCGCGTAAAACGCACCCAGCGGGCACAGCCACTTGCAGAAGGGGCGGTAGAATACCACGCTCAGCACGATCACCGCCAGCAGGATGCAGAATTTCCATGTAAACAGGCTCCCCAGCGCCGCCCGGATGCCGGAATTGGCAAGGGACAGTGGGATGGCCCCCTCCAGCACGCCCTGTGGGCAGAGGTATTTACAGAAGAACGGGTCGCCCATGCCTACATCATTCACAAGGAACGCCGGCAGCAGGAAGACCATCACCAGCAGCACAGCGTATTTCAGGTATGTCAGCGGCTTCAGCCTCTTTGTGGAAAGCTTCTTAGTGGGGATTTTATGCAGCAGTTCCTGAAACCAGCCGAAGGGACACAGAAAACCGCAGATAAAGCGTCCCAGCAGGACTCCCAGCAAAATAAGGAAACCTGTGATATAATAGGAAAAGCTGAACTTGGAAGACCCCACCACCGCCTGAAACGCCCCGATGGGACAGGCACCGGAGGCCGCTGGGCAGGAGTAGCAGTTCAGCCCCGGCACGCAGACGTTTTTCCCCGCGCCCTGATACAGCCCGCCTTTGAGGAAGTTCGGCAGGTGCAGGTTGGTCAATAAGGCTGCCCCCACCTGTATCCAGCCCCGGAAGCGGGACAGAAGTTGTGACGCGCCCGAAAATTTCTTATCCAATGCCCACACACTCCAGACATAATTTGATCGCTTTGCTCAGCACCGTCGCCATCTCGCCGCGCCATACGCCGAAACACAGCATGGCGATGCCCACAACCAGCAGCACGGCCTGCGCCGCCGCCTTTTTTACATGGCTCAATTCCATCACCCTTTCACTTTTTCTGCCGCTATCATAGCACAAGAGAGTTAAAGTCACTGTTAAGAACGAAAATTTAACGCAAACCTTATCCGGTTTTGCTATAATTATAATAACATGAAAATGAATAAAAAAGGAGGGCTCTCATGCACCTTTTAGTAATTGAAGACGAACGCGCCCTGTGTGAAACCATTGTCCGCAGCCTGCGGCGCCAAGCGTACAGCGTGGACTGCTGCTACGACGGGGAAAAGGCGTTGGAGCTTCTGGGCGTGGAGCGCTACGATCTGGTGCTGCTGGATCTGAACCTGCCGGGGAAGGACGGCATGACAGTGCTGCGCACCCTGCGGCAGACCGACCGGGAGACAAAGGTACTGATCCTCTCTGCCCGGGGTGAGGTGGAGGACAAGGTGGAGGGGTTAGATGCCGGAGCCAATGACTATCTGGCAAAGCCCTTTCATCTTGCCGAGCTGGAGGCTCGCATTCGCAGCCTGACCCTGCGGCAGTTCACCCAGCAGGATGTGCTGCTGACCTGCGGCGGCCTGACCTTTGACACACGCTCTCGTACCGCCGCCGTCAACGGGCAGGCACTGACGCTCACCCGCAAGGAAACAGGGATACTCGAATACCTGATGGTGCATCAGGGGCGGCCCGTGAGTCAGGAGGAACTGATGGATCACGTTTGGGACAACAGCGTGGACAGCTTCAGCAATTCCATTCGCGTCCACATCTCCGCCCTGCGCAAAAAGCTCCGCGCCGCGCTGGGCTATGACCCCATCCGCAACCGCATCGGCGAGGGCTATCTGATGGGAGGCGAGGAAGCATGAAGCGTCTTTCCTTGCAGTGGCGCATCACCCTGATGACCGTCCTGCTCATCGGCGTCACCTGCGTGATCATGAATCTGCTGCTCTGCTCCTCCGGTGTGTACTATATGGACACCATTGCGGACAGCCTACAGGGCGGCGGCACGGTAATCCTGAATGAGGGCGGTGCGGTGAGCTTTGACCCGCAGCACATAGCGCCCGACGAGGAGCTGACCATCGTCGTCGATGGGGCGCAGGGGCGCTTCCGCACTACCAACTGGTACATCACGGCTGCGGTAATGCTGCTCAGCGGTGTGCTGACCTATTTTGTCAGCGGACGCGCACTCAAGCCCCTGCACAGTTTTGCCTCGCAGGTGGAGCAGGTGCAGCTGAACAATCTTGCCGATATGAGGATCGATGAAGACGTTATTCCGGAATTCCGGCAGCTGAGCCGCTCGTTCAACCAGATGCTGGAGCGGCTGAACAATGCCTTTGCCGCCCAGCGGCAGTTCACCGGCAATGCCGCCCACGAGCTGCGCACGCCGCTGACGCTGATGCAGGCGCAGCTGGATCTGTTTTCCTCCGAGCACCCCGACGTGCCGCCGGAGATTGCGGAGTTTCTCACCCTCCTGCGGGAGCAGACGGAACGTCTGACCCGGCTGACCAAGACGCTGCTGGAGATGAGCAATCTGCGGCAAGTGGCACGGAACGAGCGGATCCAGCTTGCTCCCATGATTGAGGAGATTTTTACGGATCTTGCGCCACTGGTGGAAAAGCGCGGCATCACGCTGGAGGCGGATGGCGACGGCGTTATGACCGGCAGCGATGCGCTGATCTACCGGCTGATCTTTAATCTGACAGAGAACGCCGTTAAGTACAACCGCCCCGGCGGCTCGGTGCGGGTCTGTGTCACACAGGAAACGGAAAAACTCCTGATTCGCGTTTCCGATACCGGCTGCGGCATTCCGGAGAAGTATCAGCAAAGCATCTTCCAGCCCTTTTTCCGTGTGGATAAGTCCCGCAGCCGCGAGTACGGCGGTGCGGGGCTGGGGCTCTCTCTGGTGTGGGAGATCGCCGATCTCCACGGCGGCTCCGTTTGGGTGGAGGAAAGTTCGGACAAGGGCACGACCATCGCGGTGGAGCTGCCAACGCAACAATCAACGAAGCCCTAAAACCCTTTTATTCGTTTTTCGCCGCTTCGCTTGCCTCCCTGCGGCGTTCCTCTCTGTATGGGGCGGTCAGCCGGAAAGAGAAGCGTCCCTTTTCAATCTCAAATTCCTTGCAACCCGTGTCCGGGTCTACGTCCGTCAGCTTGCAGACGGCAGGGTGTTTGCGACTGTATGTGGTCAGCCTGTTTTTGCGCTGCTGGATGGCAGCTATGCACAGGCAGTAGCTTCGGCGCTTGTGGCGCTGCTGTTATGCCCATTTGCAGCACCGATGCTGCTATCGCTGGCAGGAAGCGCCTTGATTGTCGCTGCATCAGCGTTATTTGCTTGGCTGTTCTGAAAACAAAATATGACGATGAACCGCTATCGGCTGCACAGCGGTTTTTCTTTTTCAGATAGCATTCAAGAAGTCATAAAGTCGGGATAGTAATGGAAGAGGTAATGTGTTTAGAAGGTGAACGACAATATTTTGAGCGCTACTTGTGGTTTTATGGAGAATCTGCTATAATATTTATGTATATTTGTGAGGAATGGGATCGATATTCTTTTCTTACTACAATTACGGAAGGAGGGCTTGACAATGATGCTCAAAGGCGCGAAAATGGCTCGGCTCGGCTCGGCTCGGCTCGGCTCGGCTCGGCTCGGCTCGGCAGGAGCATAGCGCCGTTTTTTCAGCGTGTCAAGTCTTATATCATACAATTTATAACGAACCAGTTGCCGGAGACAGGGCGTATTATGCCTTGGCTTCGGCTTTTTGCGTTTGTTGGAAGGATGGTGGTTTGATATTGAAGTCCTAACCACGACAGGCAAATCAATCTTTTCCGGTTAAACCTTCTGTCTTCTCCGGCGTGTCCGCTGTCGGAGGAAGTAAATGGCGGACAATTAAAAAGTGGAGGAACTCTGAACTCTTATGAAGAAAAAACTATTTGCAATCCTACTCAGCATTGTAATGGTAGTTGGACTCCTGCCTGTCACAGTACTGGCAGCGGATTCCACGGTCTACGACATCTGGGTAGACGGCGTACAGGTCACGTCTGAGAATAAGGATAATCTTTTCAGTGGAACAGTAAGTTATGACCCGACCACTCACACCTTGTCCTTGAACAATGCCACCCTTGACAACGACACCATGTCAGACTACGGTATTAAAACGACTATCCCCAGTACGTTGAAGATACGGTTGACCGGGACAAATAGCATTACCCGAACCGATCCCGGCGGAGGAGTGGGAATATACCTCAATTACAGCAATTCTGTCGAGATTACCGGCGATGGAACACTGGTGATCAACGTTATCGGGAATAACTACGATGGAATTAGCACAGGGGCTGACGTCAAGATTTCCGATAAAGCAAGGGTCATAATAAACTCTGAAGGCGGATTGGGCATAGCCGGAAGAATGGTCGAAATTGACGGGGCAACAGTGAATTCCACCGGCTTGTATGCCGGAATCGATGCCCATTGGCTGAAGATTATAAACGGCGCCGATGTTACGCTTAAGGCGACTCAGGACAAACGCAACGGAGCATTTATCAGGAAAGATAACGAAGGAAACGGCGGCGATATTGAGCTTGCTGCATCTAAAGTTAAAGCAACAAGCTATTATCCCGGTCTGTATGCTGCAGGCGATCTGACGGTTAACGGCGGCGAGGTAAACTGTACCTCTACTGCGGACGGTGCAATATGGGCAAAAGGCAATATTCTGATCAAAGGAGGCGCCAAAGTAACCACTGACGGTAAATTCCCGATGGGCTGTAACGGTACTTTTACCGTAGAAGAAGCAGAGATTGATGCAAAGAATACGAATGCGGATAATATCCCTGCAATTTTCGATGAAAGTGTACCTGTGATTGCCGATGGCTATCATCTGAACTATGCAAAAGCTGTAGACTCGGAAGGAACAGAAATTGACCTGCTTTCCAGCGGTACTCAGTACTTTGCACTTTATAAAAATGTTCATTTTATCACAAAGGCTGTCTATCCGGTTTCTTTCATTGTAGCGCCAGTCGGTCTGACCAATGTTGTTGTTAAAGTGAATGGTCAGGAGGTTACCGGCTCTGTCAGTTTGGAAGCAGGAACTTACCCTGTTGAAGTAACCGCTGATAACTGCAAAGCATACACCGGCAATATAACGATCACCGCCGATCCGGCAACGCATACGCAGACGGTTGCAATGACATATTTACCTGCCGACTACACTAAGGTCGACGAAGCCATTGCCAAGGCAAATGCTTTGAAGAAGGATGAGTACAAGGATTTTTCCGGTGTGGAAGTTGCCGTCAATGCTGTTGACCGTGACAAGAACATTACTGAACAGAGCGAAGTTAATGCAATGGCGAAAGCTATCGAAGATGCGATTGCCGCCCTGCAATACAAGGACGCCGACTACACCAAGGTCGATGCAGCCCTCGCCAAGGCAAATGCTTTGAAGAAGAATGACTACAAGGATTTCTCCGCTGTGGAAAACGCCGTCAATGCCGTTGCCCGTGGGAAGAACATTACCGAGCAGGGCGAAGTAGATGCCATGGCAAAGGCTATCGAAACTGCCCTTTCCGCCCTGCAATACAAGGACGCCGACAAGACCACCCCGGCACCTGCTGCAACGGCCACTCCGGCACCTGCCGCCACGGCCACTCCGGCACCTGCTGCAACAGCCACACCTCAGCACACCATTCCGCAGACCGGCGACACAAGCAACCCTGCTTTGCTGGTTGTCCTTATGCTTGTCAGTGGTAGTGCAGCCATTGGAACAGCCGTTGTTGCCAGCAAGAGAAAGCACAACAGATAACTGAACAGCCCCCTCGCTCCATCTTCCGCGCAAAGCAAAAGCGCCGCAGCGATGTGGCGCTTTTCTATTGCCACAAAGCAGCAAATAGTGGGCTTTCCCACCACCGTAAAGCCGTATCAAATAAAAACGTCCAAAATCGCCCCGAAAGCGAACAGTTCGGGAGATGTTGGGCGTTTTTCTATGCTCTACTTGCGGACAATTTGAGAGAGCATAAGTCCATCTCTTTACGCCCGTTTGTCACTTGTCTTGCGCCCACCCAGACAGTATGTTATAATGTATAATATTTCATGGAATTGTTGGGGGGCTTACTATGTTTGCTTTACAAGTGGTCTGGTTCTACTTACTTATGCTTGCCGTTCCGCTAGCCATTGGCGGGTTGTTTTTCCCTGAGCGGAGCGTAATTTCTCCTGTGTCATATCTAGCAGGACTTGCCACTGCTTGGGGCACATATGAGATCATTGGTTTGCCCTGTGCGCTGTTGTTTAAAACATCACTTACCACCCTTACTGTGTTGTGGAGTGCAGTAATGATCCTGTTGACCATTGCTGGTGTATTGGTTCGGTATACCCACGGTCGAATGGCACTATTACCTGCAAAGGGCTTGCAACTATCCCGGACAGCTCGGATCCTATTGGCGCTGGTTATTGTAATGGTTGTGTTGCAGACAGCCCGCACCGTGACTGGATATTTTCTCGCCTTCGATGACTCAGATTACTTAGCTCAATCAACAACCGCCCTCTACACCAACACCATCAACCAGTATGAACCGCAGACTGGCCGCCAAGTTGATATTTTGGATCAAATCGAGCCACATCATAAAATCGCACTCTGGGGCATCATATGGGCCACAATGACTCAACTCACAGGCATCCACCCATCCATTCTCTGCCGGACGCTCCTGCCTGTTATTGTTATACCTACTGCCTATATCATCATGTACCTGATTTTGAAGGACATGTTTGGTGGCGAAGAAGAAAAGCCCCTGGCTGGTCTACTATTTCTACAGATTGCTTATGAGCTTGGTAGCTGTGGTGGCGGCGTCCGACAATGGTGGCTGCTTATGTACAGCTGGTACGGCAAAACTGTGACCGCTATGCTCATTTGCCCGTTTATTCTGTACCTGTTCCTTATTCTCGAAAACGAAACCAACAAAAAGCATCAGTTGCAGCTCTGGGTTCTGCTAGCCCTGACAGCCTGGGCCGGCTGTATGGTAGCAGCTTCGTCCTTCCTTATGGTTCCCTTCCTCTTAGGCGTACTTGGCCTGTGTCATTTTGTCCGAAAGCGGAATTTGCTTTTCTGCATCAAGTTAGGCATCTGCATCATTCCCTGCCTGGCTCTTTACTACATCACTCGCTAACTGGTGGAGGCAGGAAAAATGAATCGTTTACATGAATTGTTTTCAATCGCTCTTGATGTATTTAATCTTGCCACTTCCCGTGGGTTCTATTTCCTTCCCTTTTTGTTTGCTATTGCTTATCTCATTTTATCAGATGATGAAAAGCACAAACGAACCATCACATTTCTTTTGGCTCCGACTGCATTGGGAATGCTTATCCTGCTTTCCCCATTCGTAGGTAGCTACGCCGAGGGACGCGATTATATACAGATATGCCGCTTTTACTGGACATTACCGTTCGACCTAATCGTTGCATACTGCATTGCAGACAGTCTGTGGAAGGCCAAACGTCCAGCAGCCAAGGCTGCGCTTATAGCGGTATTAGCTTTGGGCGTAATGTCCTCCACTCGTCAGTATAACACCATCCTCCCTAAGGTAGACATCGGCTGGCCTTGGGAAGTAGCTGCGAACCTGTATAAGGTACCCGCATCTGTTGAGAAAACCTGTGATATTATTCTAACAGAGCAAAACGGTGAAGCCTGTCGTGCTGCTTTTCCTCACGATCTAGCCATGTATGTCCGTCAGTATGATGCAACAATCATGATGCCCTATGGGTCGTATAGCGAATGGAGAAATTTTCAATCCCCCTGCTTCGGGCCTATAAACGGTGATCAGATTAACTTGGATGAGGTCGAACAGGTTGCTCTAGAGGATGGGCTTGATTATTTTGTACTGGACCAGAGCAAAATAGTCAGTGGTTCTTTAGTGAATTACGCTGAGATTGATTCTGTTCCGGATGGAGAAGAATCCTATGGTGTTTACAAGAGAATCTCCTCCGTGGCATAGCTTTCGCAGCCAATGCATATATCGTGCATATATCGGTGCAGTAGCGACGCTTGCACGGAGTTTTAGCGACACTTTCACGCGCTAAAGCCCCAACCTATGTATTGGAAACAAACGGATAATATAATAGGTCACTCTGTCTGAATGTTTAAGCCACCCTCACCGGTGACCATGGCAGCCAAAAGCTCTGACAGCGTTTTTACTGGCAGAGTAAAAGTCAATCGTCTAATTCGGGTGCCGGGATACCATTTCTTTGCAGTAAAGCCTCCAAAAGATGAATGCGCCGTAACAACCGATCAATTTCAACCTGCATCTCGTGGAATGTTTCGGTGGCCTCTTCCTCTGCAACATTGGCTACCATGAGTTGAACTTCAGTAAGCGATCAATACCCCCGTGAAGGCAAAAAATAAGAGCATCTCGGTTTCGAGGTGTTCTTATTTTTTGCCTTCACGGGGGATTATTGATCGGTTACGAACAGAAATAAGCCCCTGTCATATGGATCCATTTTGAAGTTCTGCATAACATACGGGACCAGACTTCGAAGCCCTTTGCGCATATCTGTATACCCGGTAACGATATACACATTTTGGGCCTGACGAATATCTCCCAGCATTAGGCGAGTCCTTTCACAATTTCCAGAATGTATGCAGCAGGCAGAGTACTTGGCAAGAAAATTGACACTCCATCTTTCTGGATGCGAATCTCCTGGTGCGATTTATTGGCTGGAATACTGTTGACGGGTGCTGGCGGAGCTATTTTCACAGGGACTATTGCCTGCTGTTCCATGACTTTCCCAGCTGCCTCATCCCTTAGCAGCGCCTGCCAGCGCATGAAGCTGGAATATGCAATTCCGTTTTCAGAACACCATTCACGGTTGGTTTTCCTGCTATGAGCACATTCCTTGATTAGCTTCAGATAATGCTGCTTTTTTAAACTGTGATATTCACCCGCCATTTTTTACTCCATCTTTTTAGATTCTTAGACTTCTCAGAATCTATTATCGCACTTAATGGACTTAATTTCTAGCCAGGGGATTATTGATCGCATACCGTGAAAGTGGGGTTACTTTCCCGACGCGGTGGGGCTAAAACTCCGTGCACATGGGGCTTTCGGAGCGATTTATGCATACTGTGTAACACACAATACGCAGAAGAGCGCACGACTGTTCAGCCTAATACAGATGTCCTATAATCTTTCAGCAGAAGGCAGCGATGCCGATGCCTGTTATCTGGAAAGCGTCATTAGTAGAGAAAGAAATCCCCTGCTCAAACAAGCTCTGCAAGATGACTCCCTGTTCAGGTGGTGAAATTATGTGCCGTTTCCCAGTTAGGGTACTTTTTCTGGAAATTCACATTCATGTACGATGAAGAACTTTCGCCACCAACTTTTTCACCTTTCTTGTTAATCTTGTTGTAAACACAATCGCCTGAAAACCAAATTCGCTATAAGTATCTACGAGTTTATTCCTTTTAATTTCTTTAATCCTACCTGTGTCAAATGGTAATTGCATATCTCCATACAACACCTCTATTTCAGACAATTCAACATTATCACATGAGAACACAATTTTTAATTCCTTGCACTCAATAATAATATCCGACTTGAAAATTGTATCTCTTCCATAAG